>SLKW01000449.1 GCA_007134405.1 Paracoccaceae bacterium | reverse complement strand
CTTCTTCGATTCTCCTATTCCGGAAAACGAAGAGAGGTCGAACCCTACGGCATCCTCATTGGGGCAAGGCGCTATCTTGTCGCAAGACAGACGGATGACGGTGCGGTGCTTCGACATTTTCAAATGGACCGGATGACCGCAGTCGAAGCGACCCAAACGCCCTTCGCTCGAGATCCGGACTTCAACCTCGCCGATCATGCAGCGCGATCGTTCGGTTCATTCCAGAACGACCAGGAATACGGTCAAGTGGTCCTCCGGTTCTCAGCAGAGGCGGCCGAACGCGATGCGGAGTGGCGCTTCCATCCGACACAGCAGAGAAAGCGGCTAATCGACGGCAGTCTCGAAGTCCGGTTCACTGCATCTGGCTGGCTGGAAATTGCTTGGCGTCTTCTATGCTGGGGCGATTCGGTCGAGGTCGTATCTCCCGACGGTCTGTCGGATAACGACCAAGCGGAATAACGGCGCGGGACGGCCGAAACGAGGCAAGCGACGCGGCGATCAGCCAGACACGGAAACAGTCCGGCGCACCAGTTCCTCAACGCGGGACTTGATCCGGTCACGCGCGGTGCGGAAGGCCGCGAGATCGCCTTCGGCCACGGGATCGGGGATCGGCCAGTGCAGGCGCTGAACGGGACCGGGGATGTAGGGGCAGATCTCTTCGGCGCAGAGCGTCACGATCACGTCGGCGGTGTCTGGCGCGACCTCGGCAAGCGGTTTGGAGTGATGGGCGGAGATGTCGATGCCAGTCTCGGCCATGGCCTCGACGGCCAGCGGGTGCAGACGGCCGGGAGCGGAGCCCGCACTGGCGACCTCGACCTCGGTCGGCAGCATCGTGCGGGCCAGGCCCTCGGCCATCTGGCTGCGGGCCGAATTGGCGACGCAGAGAAACAGGATGCGCATGGATCAGGGCTCACAGCGTGGGACGGGGACCATCAGCACGGGCCGGCGCGCGATCTCGCACAGATTGGCGGCGGTGGAGCCGATCGCCACGCTCTCCACCCAGTTCTGCCCGTGCTTGCCAACCACGATCAGATCTGCGTCGCGCTCGCCCGCCAGCCGGGCAATTTCCTCCGAGGGCTTTCCCTCGGCCAGATGCACCTCGGCCGCACAGCCGGCGGCGGCAATCTCGTGGGCAATGTTGTCGAGCGCGGCGCGCGCCATGATCGGCCAGCGCGTGTAGCGCCCCGCCTCGGCCGGGTTGAGGACATGGACGATGTCGACACCGCCAGCGCGACCGGCCAGACCGGCGGCTGCCGCCTCCGCCGGGCGCGCTTGGGGCGAGAAATCGGTGGCCAAAAGCACCCGCCGCAAACCTGCGTGGCAGGCGCGTTCGCAAGTCTCCGCGCCGTCCTCGCCATTGACCTCGATCCATTCCAGCCGCACCGGCAGGGCGCTCAGCTGGATGACCTCGCGCGCGACCGAGCCCAGGAACAGGCCGCGAACCATGTTCTGCCCGCGCGAGCCGATCACGATCAGGCCGGCCCCATGCGCCGCGGCGGCATCCAGGATCTCCGGCGCCACTTCGCCCGCGGCGCGGACGTCGACCTCGACATCGAGACCTGCGTCACGCAAGGGCGCGGCGCACTCCTCAAGCCAGTCCTCGAACGCGCCCTTGTTGCCGTATTCCGCCCCCTGACCGTAACCCACGCGGACGACATGGGTGAGGACCACGCGGGCAACGCCCATCTCGCGCAGATCGGACAGGCAGTTGAGCAGCGGGCCCTGGGCCGCCGAGTGATCGAGGGCGATCAGCGCGGTGCGGAACATCAGCTTTGCTCCTTCCTGCGGGGTGTGCGGATCGGCGCTTCCTCGAGCGGGAACCAGTGCCGCGTGCGGTTGGCGAACCACACCAGCGACAGCATCACCGGCACCTCGACCAGAACGCCGACCACCGTGACCAGCGCGGCGATAGAATTCAGACCAAAGAGACCGATGGCCACTGCCACGGCCAGTTCGAAAAAGTTCGACGTGCCGATCATCGCGCACGGCGCGGCCACCTTGTGCGGCACGCGCCAGGCCTTGGCGGCCCAGTAGGCGACGGCAAAGATGCCGTAGGACTGGATCAGGAGCGGGATCGCGATCATCACGATCACCAGCGGCCGATCGAGGATCACATCGCCCTGAAATCCGAAGAGCAGAACCACGGTGGCCAGGAGCCCCACCACCGAAAACGGCTTCACCCGCGCCGTGAAGGCGGCCACCTTGGCCTCACTTTCTGCTGGGTTGCGCGCCCCACGCGTTAGATAAAGCCGCGTGATCACGCCCGCGGTGAGTGGGACCACGATGTAGAGGACCACCGACAGGACCAGCGTCTCCCACGGCACGGTGATGTCGGTCACGCCCAGAAGCAGCGCCACGATCGGCGCGTAAGCGAAGATCATGATCACGTCGTTGAGCGAGACCTGAACCAGCGTGTAGTTCGGATCGCCCTTGGTCAGTTGCGACCAGACGAAGACCATTGCCGTGCAGGGCGCCGCGCCCAGAAGGATCATCCCGGCGATGTACTGCCCCGCCGTGCCGGGTTCGATGAAGGGCGCAAAGACGTATTCGAAGAAGAGAACGCCGAGCGCCGCCATGGTGAAGGGCTTGATCAGCCAGTTCACCGTCAGCGTGATGACCAGCCCCTTGGGCCGCTCATGCACCCGGGCGAGCGAGGAGAAATCCACCCCAACCATCATCGGATAAACCATGAACCAGATCAGGATCGCGACAACGAAGTTGATCGAGCCGTATTCGAGCGCGGCAAGAAAGCCCACGAACCCCGGCGCGATCTGACCGAGCGCAAGCCCCGCGACGATCGCCAGCGCCACCCAGAGCGAGAGATACCGTTCAAATGCAGACATGGGGGCTGTTTCCTTTCGGATAGTGGGTAAGGCGGGGTACGGGGCTCTGGGCGATTTGATCGCAACGGCACAGGTCGGGTCGCGGTCTGTCTCGGGTCAGTCCACCTTTGCGGTGCTACTGTGCGGAATGTAGCAGGCAGGGGGCTGGCCCTCGCCCATGCCCCGCGCTTCGATCTTGACGATGAGCGCATGCAGGGGCGCCAGCGCCGCCGGATCGAGCGAATAGCAGATCCTTGGCCGCTCGATCGTTCCGATGACCAGGCCCGACGCCTTGAGAATGCGCAGATGCTCCGACACTGTGGACTGCGCCAGCCCCACCTCGTGAACGATGTCGCCACCTATGCACCCCGGCCGCGACAGCAGGAACGCTACGATTTGAACGCGCACGGGATGGGCAAGCGCCTTGGCGATCGACGCGATACGATCAGCGTCGGGCG
>SLKW01000362.1 GCA_007134405.1 Paracoccaceae bacterium | reverse complement strand
GACGCGCATGTCCACTACCCGCAGACGGCGATCATCGCGTCCTGGGGCAAGCGGCTGATCGACTGGTTGAACACCTACACCTTCCCCGAGGAGATGCGGTTCGCCGACCCCGCCCATGCCCGCGCCACGGCCGAGACCTGTCTGGACCTGATGCTGGCGCATGGGACGACGACAATGTGCAGCTACACCACGATCCACCCCGAAAGCGTCGATGCCTTCTTCTCGGCGGCCCGGGCGCGGGGGCTGCGGGCGCTTGCCGGCAAGACCTGCATGGACCGCAATGCGCCCGACGGGCTGCGCGACACACCGGCCTCGGCGCATGACGACAGCGCCGCCCTGATCGCGCGCTGGCACGACGTTGACCGGCTGTCCTACGTCATCACGCCGCGCTTCGCGCCGACCTCGACTCCTGAACAGCTCGAGGCTTTGGGTGCGCTCTGGGCGGCGCATCCCGACTGCCTGATGCAGACCCATCTGAGCGAGCAGACGGACGAGATTGCCTGGGTGCGCGACCTGTTCCCCGAGGCGCGCGATTATCTCGATACCTACGAACGCCACGGGCTTTTGGGGTCGGGCGCTGTCTTCGGCCATTGCATCCACCTGGAACCGCGCGAGCGTTCGCGGTTGCTTGAGGCCGGCGCGGCGCTGATCCATTGCCCGACCTCGAACACCTTCATCGGCTCCGGGCTCTTCGATATGGCGGGCCTGAAAGCCGAGGGGCAGCGGGTGGGGCTCGCCACCGATATCGGTGGAGGCTCGTCCTTCTCGATGCTGCGGACGATGGCGGCGGCCTATGAGGTGGCGCAGCTGGGTGGCACGGCGCTGCATCCGGCGCAGCTCTGGTGGCTCGCGACGGCGGGATCGGCGGAGGCCCTGGGGCTGGGCGACCGGATCGGAAACCTGGCCGTGGGGATGGAAGCGGACCTGGCGGTGATCGACCTCGCCTCCACCCCCGCCATTGCCCAGCGTTCCGCGCGGGCCGAAACGATATGGGAAGCGCTCTTTCCGACGATCATGATGGGCGACGACCGCGCGATCCGGGCGGTCTGGGTAAACGGAGTGCCGGTCGTCAAGCCGGGCTGATCCGGCGGTTCAGCGGTGCGGCGTCAGGGTGCACAATGTTGTGCGCTCCAGCAAGCTGCTGATTTGGAATGATAAACGGCGCCCATTAACCGCAACGAAAGGTTTGTGTCTGCGCGCGAGAGCGGCCGGGCTTATGGATGGGCCGCGCGGCCTCGCTCCCTGCCACGTCCGTCCATCAAAGTTGAGATCACGGATTTTGTCATAGTATATCAGTATAATAGCGTATTGTCCGCATGCGGACGGTGGCTGGAACCGGGCTCAGAAAGTCTGTCGCTTCAGCCATTTAGAAGCGCAAGCGCCTCTGCATGGACGGTGCGGTTTGCGGCGGCGATCACCTGTCCACCGCCGTGTGCGGGGCCGCCCTGCCAGTCGGTGACGAGCCCGCCCGCGGCCTCGATCACCGCGATGGGGGCGGCGATATCATAGACGTGCAACCCCGCCTCGATCACAAGGTCAATTTGCCCGGCGGCGAGCAGGGCGTAGGCGTAGCAATCCATCCCGTAGCGCACCAGCCGTACCCGGTCGCGCACCCGCTCGAACGCCGCGCGCTCGTCGTTTGTGCCGATCTCGGGGAAGGTGGTGTAGAGCACAGCCTGCTCCAGCGGCCGTGCCGCCCGCGTGGCCAGGGCAGCTCGCCCGCGCGGGCCCTCGGTCGTGGCCTCGCCGAGGCCACCCCAGAAGCGTTCGCCGATATAGGGCTGGTCGATGACGCCCAGAACCGGCCCGCCCGCATCCGCGAGCGCGATCAGAACGCCCCAGGTCGGCGTGCCTGAGAGATATCCACGTGTGCCGTCGATCGGATCGACGATCCAGGTCAGGCCGCTTTCGCCGACCTGATTGCCGAGTTCCTCGCCCAGCATCCCGTCTTGCGGGCGCAATCGGGCCAGTGCCGACCGAATCGCGGCTTCTGCCGCGCGATCGGCCTCGGTCACCGGGTCGAAGTGCAAAGCATTCTTGCTGCTCACATCCAGCGCCGGGCTGCGGAAAAACTGCAGCGTGGCGGGACGTGCGGCGTCGGCCAAGGCATGGGCTGTCCGCCAAAGTTCGGCGGGCATGCTGCCCTTAAGGTTCCGGCCGACCATCGCGAGCCCTTGTGTTCCAAGCGGCCCGCAGGCGCGCCGCGTCGGGCTTCTAGCCCGTGCGGCCCATCGGGATCAAGGGCCGCCCTGCCGTGCGAACGCAACGGCTCAGGCGGCGTCCGACAGAACCCGGGCCAGTTCGAACAGGCGCCGGCGCTGCGTTTCGGGAATGGTGTAGTAGGTCCGCACCAGTTCCAGGGCTTCCTTGTTGGACAGGATGTCGGCGTCGAGATCGCCTTGTGCCTCTTCGCCCGCGGCGAGACCGTCGAAGAAGAAGCTCACCGGCACGTTCAGCGTATGGGCAATGTCCCACAGCCTGGACGCGCTGACCCGGTTCATTCCGGTTTCGTACTTCTGGATCTGCTGGAACTTGATCCCGACCGCATCCGCGAGTTGCTGCTGGGTCATTCCGACCATCCAGCGACAATGGCGGATCCGCTTGCCTACATGCTCATCAACAGGGTGTTTCACGCTAGTCTCCTCGTTATTCAGACGTGTCATTCAGCAAGGCTTCCGGCTGAGCGCGGATCGCCTCACTCGCTTATCAAGCAACTTTCGTGCCAATTCAGACGAGCGACGAGAATTTTTTGATTTTTGCGATGTTTTTCAGGTTCCCGCACGGAATTCGGACGGGTCGTCCCGGCGCAACTCAACCGTTAACCATAAAACCGGGGCGAGAGTTGTGTGGAGCGCAAAACAATCAGTGCGTGTTTTCGCAAAATGCAAGGCAAATTACGATCAACTTGCGCGTGTGTTCGCGAATTGCGACTCCCCGAGTCGCAGATTGTTTGGCGGGTTTACCATACGTCAGCCTTGAAAGATGCTGGTGGGCGGCCTTCGATCCGGGCCGAGTCAGATCAGAGATAGTCCAAGGAGCCTGCATGCGCGCTTTCGTCCTGTCCTCGACCGAGTCACCGCCCGCTTTGGTTGAGCTGCCATTGCCCGAGCCCGCCCCGGGCGAGGTGCGGCTGAAGATCCGGGCCTGCGGGTTGAACTTCGCCGACCTTCTTATGGCGCGCGGCCAGTATCAGGAGCGTCCCGACCTGCCCTTCACGATGGGCATGGAGGTGGCGGGCGTCGTTGACGCTTTAGGGCCGGGTGTGACGGGTGTCGTGCCCGGGCAGCG
>SLKW01000394.1 GCA_007134405.1 Paracoccaceae bacterium | reverse complement strand
GTCGCTGTCCGATGATGGCGCGCGGAAACATGAGACGGGCCCGCAAGGGCCCGTTTCTGGTCGGCCCGTTTCAGGTTGTCAGGCCGATTGCGCGAGATTGCGCAGCACGTAATGCAGCACGCCCCCGTGCTTGACGTAATCGACCTCGATCTCGGTATCGATGCGGCACTTCAGCGTGATCTGCTTTTCCGTGCCATCGGCGTATTTGATGGTGCAGGGCACTTCCGAGAGCGGCTTGATGTCGTCGCTCAGACCGTCGATCGTGATCTCCTCGTCGCCGGTCAGGTTCAGCGAGCTGCGGGTGTCGCCGCCGGTGAACTCGAACGGGATGACGCCCATGCCGACGAGGTTCGAGCGGTGGATGCGCTCGAAGCTTTCGGCGATCACCGCCTTGACGCCCAGAAGGTTCGTGCCCTTGGCCGCCCAGTCGCGGCTGGAGCCCGCGCCGTATTCGACGCCGCCGATGACGACGAGCGGCACGCCCTTCTCCTGCCAGGCCATCGCGGCATCGAAGATCGAGGTCTTCTGGCCGTCGGGGCCCTTGGTGTAGCCGCCCTCGACGCCCGAGAGCATCTCGTTCTTGATGCGGATGTTGGCGAAGGTGCCGCGCATCATGACCTCGTGGTTGCCCCGGCGCGAGCCGTAGGAATTGAAGTCCTTGGGCGCCACCTGCCGGTCGGTCAGGTACTGGCCGGCCGGCGTTTGAGGCTTGAACGAGCCCGCGGGCGAGATGTGGTCGGTGGTGATCATGTCGCCTAGAAGCGCCAGGATCCGGGCGCCCTTGAGCGGTGCGATCGAGCCCTTTTCCTTCGACATGCCCTGGAAATAGGGCGGGTTCTGGATGTAGGTCGAACTCGCCGGCCAGTCGTAGGTTTCGGTGTCGGGGGTCTGGACGCTCTGCCACTTGTCGTCGCCCTTGAAGACATCGGCGTATTTCGAGCGGAAGGCCTCGCGCGTGACGGTCTTTTCGACCAGCTCGGCGATCTCCTTCTGGCTGGGCCAGATGTCCTTCAGGTAGACGGGGTTGCCGTCCTGGTCCTTGCCCAGGGGTTCGGTCGTGATGTCGACATTCATGTCGCCCACCAGCGCATAGGCCACGACGAGCGGCGGCGAGGCCAGGTAGTTGGCGCGCACGTCGGGCGAGATGCGGCCCTCGAAGTTGCGGTTGCCCGACAGGACCGAGGTGGCGATCAGGTCGTAGTCGTTGATGCATTTCGAGATCTCGGGCGCCAGCGGGCCCGAATTGCCGATGCAGGTGGTGCAGCCGTAACCCACGAGGTTGAAGCCGATGGCATCGAGATCCTCCTGCAGGCCGGCGGCCTCCAGGTAATGCGAGACGACCTGGCTGCCCGGCGCGAGCGAGGTCTTCACCCAGGGTTTGCGGTTGAGGCCCTTTTCGCGCGCCTTGCGGGCCAGGAGCCCGGCGCCGATCATCACATAGGGGTTCGACGTGTTGGTGCAGGACGTGATCGAGGCGATCACGATCGAGCCGTCGTGCAGCTGGTAGTGGCCGTCATCGGTGCGCACATAGCCGCGGGCGTGGTGGCCTTCCTCGCCGGGAATGTCGCGCGGCTCGGGCGCGCCGCCTTCGCCTTCCCAGCGGACCTCTTCCTTGCCGTTGGCGTCCTTGCCCTCGCGCTCGCCCTTCACATAGCCGGTGAAGGCGCGCGCGGCCTTGTCGAGCGCGATGTAGTCCTGCGGCCGCTTGGGGCCGGAGATGGCGGGCACGATGGTGCCCATGTCCAGCTCCAGCGTGTCGGTATAGACGGGCGCGTAGTCCGGCCCGCGCCACAGGCCGTTTTCCTTGGCGTAAGCCTCGACCAGCGCCACGCGCGCCTCGTCCCGGCCGGTCTGGCGCAGATAGCGCAGGGTTTCGTCGTCGATGGGGAAGAAGCCGCAGGTGGCGCCGTATTCGGGCGCCATGTTGGCGATGGTCGCGCGGTCGGCGAGCGGCAGGTGGTCGAGCCCCTCGCCGTAGAACTCCACGAACTTGCCGACGACGCCCTTCTTGCGCAGCATCTCGACGACCTTGAGCACGAGATCGGTGCCGGTCGTGCCCTCCATCATCGCGCCAGTGAGCTTGAAGCCCACGACTTCGGGGATGAGCATGGAGATCGGCTGGCCCAGCATCGCCGCCTCGGCCTCGATCCCGCCGACACCCCAACCGAGGACCGCGAGGCCGTTGACCATGGTGGTGTGGCTGTCGGTGCCCACCAGCGTGTCGGGGTAGGCGACGGTCTCGCCCGACTGGTCTTCATCGGTCCAGACGGTCTGGGCCAGGTATTCGAGGTTCACCTGGTGGCAGATGCCGGTTCCGGGCGGGACGACGCGGAAGTTGTCGAACGCCTTCTGCCCCCATTTCAGGAACGTGTAGCGCTCCATGTTGCGCTCGTATTCGCGATCGACATTCATCTGGAAGGCGCGCGGGTTGCCGAATTCGTCGATCATCACCGAATGGTCGATGACCAGGTCGACGGGGTTAAGCGGGTTGATCTTCTGCGCGTCGCCGCCCAGTGCCACGATCCCGTCACGCATGGCGGCAAGATCGACGACAGCCGGCACGCCGGTGAAATCCTGCATCAGCACACGGGCGGGTCGGTAGGCGATCTCGCGCGGGTTCTTGCCGCCCTTTTCGGCCCATTCGGCGAAGGCGCGGATGTCGTCGGTCGTCACCGTCGTGCCATCCTCGAAGCGGAGCATGTTCTCCAGAACGACTTTCAGAGCTGCCGGAAGGCGGGTGAAATCCCCCAGCCCCGCGGCTTCGGCGGCGGGGATCGAGTAATAGGCAACGGTCTGGTCGCCCGCGCTGAGCGACTTGCGGGTCTTGGCGCTGTCCTGGCCGACTGTAATGGGCATTTTCGGGGGCTCCCTTTTTAGGAAAACAGGGGTTTCGCTGCGGTTCAATAGCCTGTCCGAACCCGAGCGATCAAGTGGTTCTGCGTGCTCTGTATACCATTGTGCACCGAAAGTCGAGGCCAGGTTTGCACTCCGCGACAGGTCACAAGCGGGTGTAACCATGCGCCCGGCGCTTGCCCAGCCTTGCATCGGGCATTTCTTGGCTGGCATTAAGGACGCGATGCAAAGGGGTGCTTGATGTTTTCCGGCGCGAATGATCGCTCTAACCGCTCTTCGAGACAACCCGGTCACCGTAGCCGGAACACGATTCGGACTTCTGGCTTTCTGGCCTGGGTGGCCGGGGCGCTGCTTGCGGCGCCGGCGGTGGCACAGGTGTCGCTGCCGGGGGCAAGCTATGAGCGGCAGGTGGTGTTGGAGCTTTTCACCGCGCAGGGGTGTTCGGCCTGCCCGCCGGCCGATGCCATGCTGGCGCAGCTTGCCATGCGCGAGGACGTGATCGCCCTGGCGCTGCATGTCGATTACTGGGACTATATCGGCTGGGCCGACACCTTCGCGCTGCCCGAACATACCGAGCGGCAGAAACGCTATGCGCGGCGCAACGGACATTCGACGATCTACACCCCGCAGGTGATCGTCAACGGCGCCGACGTGATCGAAGGGTTTCGCGTCATGCAAGTGATGAACGCCATCGACCTGCATCGCGGCCAGCCGGCACGGATAGTTCTGCATCTCAATCGCGGGGCGAACGGCGGGCTCGAGATCCGCGCCCATCGCAACGACGGCGGCGAGGGGGACCCGGCGGTCGCCTCGCGCGCGGCGCAGGCCGAGGCGAGCGACGGGATGGCGGCGCGCGAGCTGAACCGCGCGGACGGGGGGGAGCGGCTGAAGCTGAAGCTTGTCCGTTATACGCCCACCGACAGCATCGAGATCGGTGCGGGCGAGAATGCCGGACGACGTGGCGAATACCACAACATCGTCACGAGTTGGCAGGCCATCGGCACATGGGATCCGCGCACGCCCCTGGAGATGACGGTTCAGGTCGAAGGGAGCGACCCGCTGGTCGTGCTGATCCAGGAACGCGGCCAGGGCGAGATCGTCGCCGCAGCGCGCCTGCGCTGAGGCGCACGCCCGGCGTCGGAAGGACGCGGACGAGTCAGACCGGGGCGCCCTTGGCCTTCTTCCAGCGCCGGTGCATCCAGAGCCACTGATCCATATGCGCGCGCACCTGCGCCGCGACGCTGTCGTTGAGCGCCTGCGTCATCGTGCGCGGATCGCCATGCTCGATCGGCGCTTCGGCTTCGATGCGGAAGTTCACGCCGTCGGGCTGGCGAATGCAGTAGCCGGGGACGAGAAGCGCATCGTATTTCAGCGCCAGCTCCGCCGTGGACAGTGCGGTGAGCGCGGGCTTTCCCATGAAGTCGAGCGGCTCGCCATGACCGATATAGTGATCGGTGACGAGCGCCAGCATTCCGCCGTCGCGCAGATGCCGCAGCATGCCGGCCAGCCCCTCGCGCCCGCGGGGAAAGAGGGGGGTGCCGATTGCCTCCATCGCGGCGACGTAGCGGCGATTGAAGTCGGGATTCGTCATCGGCATGTAGAGCGCGCCAAGCGGGAACCCGCGGGCGATGAGCGCGGCGCGCGCCGCGTCGTAGTTGCCCATATGCGCCGTGGCGATGATGACCGGTCGGCCGGCGGCCTGCGCCTGCTCGATCGCCGCCAGCCCCGGCCCGTTGATGGGCGCCGCGCATGCCCGCGCGCGCAGCCCTTCGGGCGAAAAGAGCTCGATCAGGGCGCGGCCGAAGTTCCGGGGCACCTCGCGGCTCAGGCGCCTGACTTCGGCGTCGGGCAGGTCGGGGAAGACATGCGCCAGATTGGCGCGGATGCGGGGCCGCCAGCCGGCCAGCGGCGCGACCAGATGCGTGACGATCCAGCCCGTCGCGGCGACGCGCTGCCGGTAGGGCAGGCGCAGCATGAGCCAGATGAGCGCGCCGATGGCCCGGTCCTGCAGGCGGTGCCGCCGCGTGGCGGTTTCGGCCTTGCGTTTCGGCGAGCGGGTTCGCGACGGCTGGGAGGTGGCGCGCGGCATGCGGGCGTTCCTTGGCTGGCCTTTCCGGGCGCGATGGCGCGGCGTGCTTCTATCCCGATACTGTGGGGTCCGGCAAGCGCGGCCCGGCGACAGGCATCCGCCGAAACGAAAGACGCCCCTTCCGATGGAAAGGGCGCCCGGGTTCCGTCTGGCGGGACCGGTCCGGTCGCGTCAGGTGGCTTCCTTGATGAACTTCACCGCATCGCCGAAGGTCTGGATGTTTTCGGCGGCGTCATCGGGAATCTCGATCCCGAATTCTTCTTCGAACGCCATCACCAGTTCGACGGTGTCGAGGCTGTCCGCGCCCAGATCATCGATAAACGACGCGTTGTCGGTGATCTTCTCTTCGTCAACGCCGAGATGCTCGACCACAATCTTCTTCACGCGCTCTGCGATGTCGCTCATGTCTTGTCCTCGTGTGTTCCGGCGCAACCCGCCGTCGTCATTGTTTCCGCCTTGCCAGGCACGGTCGGCCGCACTCAAGCTTGCGCGAACCGTGACCAGAGCGGGCAGGCCCGGCTCGATCAGCGCCGCCTATAGCATAGTCATGCGGCTTGGCAACCGCTTTGGCAAGACCGCGCGCACGCTCAGATCATTGCCATCCCGCCGTTCACATGCAATGTCGCGCCAGTGACATAGCCGGCCTCGGGGCTGGAAAGATACAGCACCGCGGCGGCGATTTCTTCGGGCGCGCCCATGCGCCCGGCAGGAATTTGCGCATCGATCTTCGCCTTCTGATCGTCGGTCAGCTTGTCGGTCATCGCAGTGGCGATGAAGCCGGGCGCGACAGCATTGGCGGTGATGCCGCGGCTCGCCACCTCGGCTGCGATGGATTTCGTCAGCCCGATCAACCCGGCCTTGGCGGCGGCGTAGTTGGCCTGGCCGGCATTGCCGGTGGCGCCGACGATGGACGAGATGTTGACGATCCGCCCCCAGCGCGCCTTCATCATCGGGCGCATGACACCGCGGCAGAGGCGCATGGCGGCGGTCAGGTTCACGTCGAGGACTGCCTGCCAGGCGGCATCGGACATGCGCATGAAGATCTGGTCGCGGGTGATGCCGGCATTGTTGACCAGAATATCGAGCCCGCCCATCGCTTCTACCGCGGCCTTGGGCAGGGCGTCGACGGCGGCAGGGTCCGAGAGGTCGCAGGGCATGACATGGGCGCGTTCGCTCAGTTCGGCGGCAAGCGCCTGAAGCGGCGCCTCGCGCGTGCCCGACAGGGCCACGGTCGCGCCCGCGCCATGCAGCGCCCGCGCGATCGCTGCGCCAATACCCCCCGACGCACCGGTGATCAGCGCGCATTTTCCGGTCAGATCGAACATGTGTCCCCCGTTCTGGCTATGCGGCGCTTCTAGCAGCCGACAGGCATCTGTGCCAGTCATGTGGAAGGCAGGGGGGGGTCCGATGATCGACGCAATGCGAAGCGAGGCGCGGCGGCTCTTCGACGTGGCGCTGACGGCGGCCGAGCCGGGCGCGGCGGTTAGGCGGGCACTGGCGACAGCACCCGTTGAGGGCCGGCGGGTCTGGATCGTTGCCGTGGGCAAGGCCGCGCGTTCCATGGCGGAGGCGGCGAAAACGCAACTGGCCTTATCCGGAAAGGCCTCTGGCCCTGTCGCCGCGCGCGGAGCGATTGCCGGCGTGATCGTGGTCACCAACGCCGAGAATGCTGCGCCACTGGACGGGGCCGAGTTGCATGTTGCCGGCCATCCGGTTCCCGACGAAGGCGGCTTGCGGGCGGCCGAAGCGGTAGAGGCGATGCTCCGAAGGACCGCGTCAGACGATGTCGTGCTCGCACTGATTTCGGGCGGCGGATCGGCCCTGCTTCCCGCGCCGGTTGCCGGGCTGACGCTGGCCGACAAGGCCGAGGCGAGTCAGCTGATGCTGGGCGCGGGGCTCGACATCACCGAAATGAACATGGTCCGGCAGCACCTGTCGCGGCTCAAGGGCGGGGGGCTCGCGCGGGCGGCGGCGCCGGCGCGGGTCTTGGCCCTTATCCTGTCGGACGTGATCGGCGACGATCTGCGGGTCATCGCCTCGGGTCCGACCGTGGCGCCGATCTGCACCCGGGACGAGGCGCGGGTATTGCTGGAAGAACGCGGGCTGTGGGCGCGAATGCCCGAGGCGGTGCGGGAGGCCTTGAACCGGCCGGAAAACGACTCGCCCCCGCCCGCGGCCGAGAACCGGCTGATCGGGTCTAACCGCAGGTCGCTTGAAGCGATGCTCAAGGCTTCGGGCGGGGTGATCTGGTCCGAGGCGCTGGTGGGGGATGTGTGCGACGCGGCGGACCTGCTGGTCGACCGGATGCGTGCGGCGCCGGCGGGGCGCGTGCTGGCCCTCTGCGGAGGTGAGACGACGGTGAACCTGCGCGGTCAGGGCAAGGGCGGGCGAAACCAGGAACTTGCGCTGCGCGTCGCTGCGGGGATGGAGGGTGTGACGCGACCCTGGGTGTTTCTCTCGGGCGGCACGGACGGGCGCGACGGGCCGACCGATGCGGCGGGCGGCCTGGTTGACGGGGGCACTCTATCGCGCATCGAGGCAGCGGGTGGCGACTGGCGGGCGCTTCTGAAGGACAACGACAGCCATCGCGCGCTAAGGCTTTCGGGCGACCTGCTGGTGACCGGTGGCACCGGCACGAATGTCGCCGATGTCCAGATCGTGATCCTGGGCTGAAAGGCAAGCGCTCGCCACAAAGGCGAGCGCGGGCTTTTCGTGCCCGCGAACTGTGTGTATCAGGCGGGAAACACTTCATCGGAGGTCGGAAATGCGCCGAGTTGTCGTCACCGGATTGGGAATGGTCACGCCGCTTGGGTGCGGGGTTGAGGCGACCTGGTCGCGCCTGTTGGCCGGCGAGTCGGGCGCGGGACCCATTACCCGCTTCGATGCGAGCCATCTGGCCACGACCTATGCCTGCGAGATTCCACGCGGCAATGGCGCCGACGGGCATTTCAACCCCGATGACTGGATGGCGCCGAAGGAACAGCGCAAGGTCGACGAGTTCATCCTTTACGGGATGGCGGCCGCGCAGCAGGCGGTCGAAGATTCCGGCTGGAAGCCCGAGGACGAGGAAAGCCGTCTGCGCACGGGCGTTATGATCGGTTCTGGAATCGGCGGTTTGAGCACGATTGCCGAGACCGCGCTGCTGATCAGGGATCGCGGACCCAAGCGGGTTTCGCCCTTCTTTATCCCCGGCGCGCTGATCAATCTGGTTTCGGGCCAGGTCAGCATCCGCTACGGATTCAAGGGACCGAACCACGCCGTCGTCACGGCCTGTTCGACCGGCGCGCATGCCATCGGCGATGCCGCGCGGCTGATCGCCTTTGGCGATGCCGATGTGATGGTCGCGGGCGGAACCGAAAGCCCGATCAGCGAGATTGGCATCGCCGGCTTCAACGCCTGCAAGGCGCTTTCCACGAAGCGTGGCGACAACCCCAAGGAGGCAAGTCGTCCCTATGATGCCGACCGCGACGGGTTCGTGATGGGCGAGGGCGCCGGGATCGTGGTGCTGGAGGAGTTGGAACACGCCCGCGCGCGCGGCGCGAAGATCTATTGCGAGGTCCTGGGCTACGGGCTGTCGGGCGATGCCTATCACATCACTGCGCCGTCGGAGGACGGCGACGGCGGCTTCCGGTCGATGTCGGCGGCGCTGAAGAACGCCGCGCTGGAGCCCTCGGCTGTCGACTACATAAACGCGCATGGAACCTCGACCATGGCGGACACGATCGAGTTGGGCGCAGTCGAGCGGCTGATGGGCAACGCCGCAGGAAAGGCGACGATGTCCTCGACCAAGTCTTCAATCGGGCATCTGCTGGGGGCAGCGGGGTCGGTCGAGGCGATCTTCTGCGTGCTTGCGATCCGCGACCAGATCGCGCCACCAACGCTGAACCTGGACGACCCGGCGGTGGAGACCGCGCTTGACCTGGCGCCCAAGGCCGCGCGCCAGCGCGAGATCAACGTGGCATTGTCGAATTCCTTCGGCTTTGGCGGAACAAATGCGAGCCTGATCGTGGGGCGGGTGCGCGACTGATGTGGAAGCATGTCGCCGCCAATGCGCTGACGCTTCTGGTTGTCGCGCTGGTCGTTCTGGGCGGCGTGCTGGTGATGGGCCAGCGCATGTTCTACGCCGAGGGTCCGCTTGAGCAGGCGATGTGCCTGCGGGTCGAGCCGGGGGCGAATCTGCGCACGGTTGCGCGGCAGCTGGATGAAGAGAACGCGATCTCGAGCCCGGTGCTGTTCCGCATCGGAGCGCAATATACCGAGCGCGACGACCGCCTTCGCTTCGGCGCCTATCTGATCGAACGGGGCGCGTCGATGGACGAGATCCTCGATACGTTGACACGCGGGGGCGCATCCACCTGTGGAACCGAGGTGGTGTTGCGCGTGGGGGTGACGCGGTCGGAATTCCTGGCGCGCGACCTTGACCCTGAAACCGGACGGTTCGAGGAGATCCTGCGCGTGTCGGTCGATGCCGACGAACGGCCCGAAGAGCTGGAGGAGTTCATCGGCGGGACCGATACGCGGTTCCGGCTGGTGGTCGTGGAGGGCGTCACGTCCTGGCAGGTCTGGTCGGCGCTCAACGCGGCGCCGTTCCTTGCGGGCGAACTGGCGGATGTTCCCCAGGAAGGCCGCCTGGCGCCCGGTAGCTATGAGGTGCGGCGCGGGCAGGATCGCGCTGCGGTGATCGTCGATCTTGCGACGCGTCAGGAGACGATCCTGACCGCGGCCTGGGAAAACCGGGCGGAGAACGTTCCGGTCTCGAGCCCCGAGGAGGCGCTGATCCTTGCCTCGATCGTGGAAAAGGAGGCCGGGGGACCACTGGAACTGCCGCAGGTGGCCAGCGTCTTCTATAACCGGATGGCGAATGGAATGCGGTTCCAGATGGACGCGACGATCATCTACGGGATCACGCGTGGCCAGGGGGTGCTGGACCGGCCGATCCGCCGGTCGGACATCGACGGCGCGACCGAGAGGCAGATGCACGGGCAGGTGGCATTCAACACCTATGTCATCGATGGTTTGCCACCAACGCCCATCGCCAATCCCGGCCGCGCTGCGATCGAGGCGGTGCTGAACCCCGACGACACGCCCTACCTGTTTTTCGTGGCAGATGGGACCGGGGGACACGCCTTTGCCACCAGCCTGGCCGAACATAACCGCAATGTCGCCAAGTGGCGCGAAATCGAGGCGCAGCAGAGAAGTCAATGACTTGCAATTCGTTCCTGCAGGACTGTGGCGGATTTTAGGCTTTTTCATGGCGCGGTCAGGGCGTTGGGAAATTGACTTTGCGCGCGCTCTGATGTAGACATTCGGGCAAGCTGGAAGAATTGCGAAAGCGGCACGGGGCAACCCGGGCCGCTTTTTCTTTTCGCTCGTGCGGAGCAGCATGAGAACGGGCAAATAACAATGAAAAAAGAAACGACAACGATAACCAATAACGAACTGACCCCCGAACAGGCAACTCAACTGGGACTTCTGCAATTCGTGATCGACGGCCTGACCGAGGTCGCGGTCGAATTCAAGGACCTCACTTACGAAGCGAAGCAAGGGAATATGGAAGCCGTCAAGGCGGTTCCCAAGGCAAGCGCCGATTTCCGCAAGGCAGGAGAAGCAGCCCTCGATGAACGCAGAAAACTCGACAGACTTCTCGGCAAGCTCATCGTCGCCGAGGACGGGGCCGAACTCGACCTCGATGACGCCCGTACCGAGATCCGACGCCGAATGGATCGCCTGCGCGCCAGCCTCGGTGCAGGAGGCGTTTCTGAATGATCTGAGCGACAACGCCCTTGCGTCACTGCCCTGGCTTTTCGAGTTCTGGGCATTGCCGCATCAACTCCCGCCCGAGGCTGCGGCCTCGGGCAAACCCTGGCGAACCTGGGTGTGCATCGGGGGGCGCGGCGCGGGCAAGACCCGCGCCGGAGCCGAATGGGTGCGCTCACAGGTCGAGGGCGCGCGTCCGGGGGATCCCGGGCGCGCGAAACGCGTGGCCCTTCTGGGCGAGACATATGACCAGGTGCGCGACGTGATGATCTTCGGCGACAGCGGCATCATGGCCTGCTCGCCCCCGGACCGTCGGCCGGAATGGGAGGCGACGAGGCGCAGGCTCGTCTGGCCGAACGGGGCGACCGCGCAGGCCTTTTCGGCAACCGAGCCCGAGGCGCTGCGCGGGCCGCAATTCGATGCCGCCTGGGCGGACGAGCTGGCGAAGTGGAAAAAGGCCGAGGAAGCCTGGGACATGCTGCAGTTTGCGTTGAGGCTCGGCGATCACCCGCAACAAATCGTGACGACGACACCGCGGGCGCAACCTACCCTGAAGCGGATCCTCGGGCTGCCGAGCACGGTCACGACGCATGCGCCGACCAGCGCCAACAAGGCCTGGCTTGCGGCCTCGTTCCTTGAGGAGATGAAGTTTCGCTACGGGACGACGCGGTTGGGCCGGCAGGAATTGGACGGGGTGCTGTTGGAAGATGCCGAGGGGACGCTCTTTCCCACGACTCTGATCGAGGCGGCACGGGTCAGCGATCATCCGCCGTTTTCGCGCGTTGTCGTCGCGATCGACCCGGCGGTGACAGGCAATGCAAAATCGGATGTCTGCGGGATTGTCGTGGTGGGCGCAGTCACCGAGGGGCCAGTGAAGGATTGGCGTGCCTACGTACTCGAGGATGCGAGCGTCGCCGCGTCCTCGCCACTGGAATGGGCGCAAGCGGCGCTGGCGGCGAAGACGCGTCACAACGCGGACCGCGTCGTGGCCGAGGTGAACCAGGGGGGAGAGCTGATCGCCAACGTCCTGCGACAGGTCGACCCGATGGTGCCCTATCGGGCCGTTCGAGCCGCACACGGAAAGGTTGCGCGCGCCGAGCCGGTGGCGGCGCTCTATGAACAGGGCCGCGTGAAGCATTTGCCGGGCCTGATGCTGCTGGAAGAACAGATGGCGTTGATGACGGCGCAGGGCTATCGGGGGACGGGCAGCCCCGACCGGGTCGATGCGCTGGTCTGGGCGATACAGGAGTTGATCATTGAGCCAGCCGCCCGCTGGCTGAACCCGCGCATGCGTTTTCTCTGAACGGTCCATCGCATCAAACTCTTTATGGCGGCCGGATGTTCCCGGCCGCTTTTTCATTTTCTGCCTGCCTCGGCCAAACAGTTCCCGCATACGTTGCACGCGCAGCGCACGCTGGAATCGAAGCTTCTTCAGAAAGTTCGACGACAACTCCGGCAAGGCCGAGGGGCACCTGATCGGACGGATCGTCCGAAGATGGTCGCCTTCACGGACACGGCCCGGGCGCCCCGCGCTTGAGGCCGGGAACAGAGGGGTATCGCATGTTCGATTTCTTGCGCAGGTCGGCCGCTTCGGTGCCAGAGGCGAAGGCCTCGGCGGTGGGACCGCTGACCGCGGGGCGGGTCGGCAAGGTCGCGGCGATCCAAGCCGCGTCGCGAGTGAGTTGGACGGCGCGGGATGCAGCGTCGCTCTCCCGGGTGGGCTTTCAAGGCAATCCGATGGGGTTCCGCGTCGTCCGGCTGATCTCGGAGGCGGCGGCCGCCTTGCCGCTTATCTTGCAGGACGCCGAGCGACGCTATGAGCAGCATCCGTTGCTCGCCCTGATCCAGCGACCGAACCTGGTGCAGGGCAAGGCG
>SLKW01000348.1 GCA_007134405.1 Paracoccaceae bacterium | reverse complement strand
GTTCGCAATGGCGGCCTTTTTCCTGGTGATCGGGTGCTTCATGTCGGTGGTCGAGGCGGTGCTGATCTTCACGCCGATTTTCATGCTGACCGTCCAGATGCTCGGCATTGATCCCCTGTTTTTTGGCGTGTTGATGGTGGTTACGCTGTCCGTTGGCGTCATCACACCACCTTTTGGCAACGTGCTCTTTGTGTTGGTCGAGATTACCGGCTTGCGCTTCGAGCAGGTCGTGATCTCGGTCCTGCCGTTCCTGATCCCGATCTTCCTGGTGATCGCGCTGTTGATATTCTTCCCGCCCCTTGTCACCTGGTTGCCGTCCATCGTGCGATGAGGGGAGGCTCAAAGACCCCCCAATTGTTTCTGCTCCGGAGGAACCTAATGCCTCGATGTCCGGCAAACATGGGATCGGGAGGGCGATCATGAACATCCACATCCCTGAACCCGATCGCCTGCGCGCCTTGCTTGCCGAGGGACGTCTTCTCGTGCTCCCCTGTCCTTATGACGGATTGTCGGCGCGAATGGTGGCCCGGGCAGGCTTTCCGGCCGCCTTCATGGGCGGCTATGCCGTGGCGGAAGGGCGGTTTGGCTGGCCAGACATCGGTCTTGTTTCTCCAACAGAGATGCTGGAAAGCGCGCGCACAATCATCCGCGCCTCCGGATTGCCGATCTTGGTGGACGGCGATACCGGCTACGGCGGCGAAGCAAACATCGTGCGAACGATAACCGACCTCGCGCAGGCCGGCGCGGCGGCGGTGATGATCGAGGACCAGACCTGGCCGAAGCGCTGCGGCCATCTTCCAGGCAAGAATGTCGTGGGGCGTGACGAAGCCGTGGCGCGAATACGCGCCGCAGTCGCGGCCCGTGATTCGACTCCGACGCGGCCATTGATCCTTGCGCGAACCGATGCCCGGGCAATCATGGGTATGGAAGAGGCACTTGTGCGCGTCCGCGCCTTTGCCGCTGCAGGAGCCGACCTCCTGTTCCTTGAGGCACCAGAAAACGAGGCAGAAATGCGCGCCTTCACAGAGGCTACGTCGCTGCCTTGCCTCGCCAACATGCTGGCAGGTGGGCAAACGCCAAGGCTCTCGCACGGGAGATTGAAAGAAATCGGCTTCGCCATGGTGGCATATCCCCTCGACCTGATCGGCGCATCGGCGGCAGCACTGGAGACGACCCTTGAGTCGCTTGGCGAAACGAGCGGTTCGCCAATCAAACAACACGCCGAGCTTCTTGAGATCACACGCTTCGCGCGCGAGCGTTAGTCCCCTGCCGGCACCTGCCAAGATTCTGGCGAAGACCTTCTCTGGCGCCGTTAACCCCTGGATTCTTTGCTGTGGAGCCCCCAACCGCCTGGCGGGGTAGTCACCCCTGCCCGCGAGCCGGAGAGGGGCCTCCGGAGGCGCTTCCTTGCGATCTCCGATATGCCGTAGCCGGCGTCCATACGCATCCTGACCCGCTCGCAGATCCCCATGCCGCAGGAAAGGGCTGGCCGTTCCTTGGCCATACCTCCCGGTTCCCAGACCGCGCCCCAAAGAAGAGGACGCTCGAGGAGCGTCCAGTCGTCTCGTGGTTTCGTTCTTCTCTCAGACAGCGGTGACCGGCACTTCTCCAAAGCGGTTCGCCTGCTGAGTGCGCGGTCGGTTGCATGACGTGAAAAACTGTCCTGGACGGCTCTCATGCAACCATGATGCAACCGAAATTAGAGAACAATAAAGGAACATTATATTGCATGGCGGTTGCATGGCTCAGGAGAGGCAACCGACTGGAGGCGCTTGAGGGGAACGCTGCAGCCCGGTTCCGGATGGCGCAACCCAGTAGCTCGCCGCGATGCCAGTAGTGATGACGCCGACCTGTGGCCGGATCAAGTTCCACGGTTCGCGTGTGCGTGTCCGGGCAGACGCAGCCGGCGGTCGCGAGCTCCCGACCCTGGGTCGAGAGCGACTACTCAGTGCGGAATGAGCAGGTTCAGCACGCACTTCCAGGAAGCGGCTCCATGGCGGCACTCCGCTCCATCGGTGCGCGGCGGCCCGAACCGGGTTCGGCGCGAAGCCTGCCGTCAGAGACCACCACTTCCCCGCGCCGCAAGACCATCAGCGGCCAACCGCGCACGGCACGTCCCTTCCAGGGGTTGTATCCGGTGCCGTCATGGGCGTTACCCAGAACCACCTCCCGCGCAGGATCCCAGAGCACCAGGTCGGCGTCCATACCTGGCGCTATCCTGCCCTTGCGCGACAGGCCGAACAGGCGCGCGGGCCCGGTCGCTGTCAGTTCCACGAAACGTTCAGGCCCGAGCCAGCCGCCCGATACTGCGGCGTCGAACATCAGCGGCAGTCGCATCTCGAGACCCGGCTGGCCGTTGGCGATCTTCGGGAAGGGTGCATCCGGTCCATGCGCGAACTTCCCGGTCTCGTCGAGCCGGTAGGGCGCGTGGTCCGAGGTGACGGCGACAAGATCACCGGCGGCCAGACCCTGCCAGAGCGCCGCCTGATCGGCGTGGGCGCGCTGCGGCGGGCTGCAGAGAAGCCCGGCCGCCGTCTCGAGCGGCGCGTCCAGCATGTTCGCGGTCTGGAACAGGTAGTGCGGGCAGGTCTCGGCCCAGACCGGAACGCCGCGAGCGCGCGCCGCGCGCACCACGTCCAGCCCCTCGGCGCAGGAGATGTGGAACAGCATCACCGGCTGGCCTGTGAACTCGGCAAAGAGGCAGATGCGGTGCAGAGCCTCGACCTCGGCCAGCCGTGGATGCGACTGGGCGTGGAAGCGCGGTGCGGTCTTGCCCTGCGCGAGCAGGCGGCGCGTCATCCAGCGGATCATCCCGTCATTCTCGGCATGGACGCAGACGATCCCGCCGCCCTCGCGGACGGTCATCAGAACGTCGAGGATCGCCTCGTCATCAACGCGCACCTTGTCGTAGATGGTGAACAGCTTCACCGACCGGTGCCCTTGGTCCAGCAGGCGCGGCAGATCCTCGGTCAGGGTGGTGCCGCCGGTATCCGAAACGATCATGTGAAAGGCATAATCCGCCATCGCGCCGGCCTCGGCCCGGGCGGTGTAATCGGCCACGACCTGCGACAGATTCATTCCCGGATGCTGCGCGGCAAACGAGATCGTGGTCGTCGTCCCCCCGGCCAGCGCCGAGGCGCCGGCGGTGGCGAAGGTATCGGCATTCATCAGCCCCGCGCCCGAGAGCTGCTCGATATGGCAATGGCTGTCGACGCCCCCGGGCATGACCAGAAGCCCGCTGGCATCGATCACCCGCGCACCGGCCGGCCGATCCACGGCGCCGAGGGCAATG
>SLKW01000106.1 GCA_007134405.1 Paracoccaceae bacterium | reverse complement strand
TCGCGAGAGTATGGCGGTCGGCACCTCAGCCAGCGATGCTGCGCGCATCGCTTCGCCGAAGCCCGGCAGGTCGAAATCGATCACGGCAGCGACCCCCTCTGGTGTCCGGTCACGCGGTGCGGGCCCGGTTCCGCCGGTGACAAGGATCAGGTCAGCACCCGCCTTATCGGCAATCCGCCCAAGCGCGTCGGAAACGCTCTTCGTACCGTCGGGGACGATCTCGCGGGTGATGGTGACCGGAGGGATGAGCGTGCGCCGCAGCCAGGCCTCGACAGCCGGCCCGCCGCGATCCGCGTACTCCCCACGCGCGGCGCGGTCCGAGACGGTTAGGACGGCGATATGGGCCGGGCGCTCAGGTGGCACACGCAGGTATCCGGCACGCGGCCCAGTCGGCGATGGCGTCCGGGTCGGCGGCCAGTTGGTGGGCAAGGCCGCCCGCGAAGGCCTCGAAAGCTATAAGGTTGAGCGCGTTCACGCCTACCAGCACCGGCAGGCCACGTTCGAGGGCGGCAGCAATCAGCGGGACGAATCCCCGGCCCTCGGCCTCCTGCTTGCCGAACTTGTTGATTACCAGCAGGTCTGCGCCGTCGATCCTTCGCGCGGCCTCGGCAACGGCGGTTTCCAGGGCCGAGCTGTCCAGCCGGCAGCCGCGCGCGGCCGCGCCTAGATCCTGGCTGATCCGCAGCACCGGGCCGTCGGGGAGGACATGGATGTCCATATCGCATTTTTCGCGCCCGGCGCAGGGTGGGTTGGTCTGCACGGTGCCGGCGGGAACGATCCCGCGCGCATGCAGCCGCGCAACCGCGGTGGCCAGCAATGCATCGGTAGCCCCACGTCCGGGTAGGCTGACATAGGCGAGGTCCATACTGGTATCCTTTCTGTGGTGCCGTTCAGAACGGCAGAAACTCGATCAGGTCGCCGGCCGCCATCGCCTCGGCTTCGGCCGGGACCAGGGCAAGACCGTCGGCGCGGGCCAGCTGCGCCACGCGGTGGGACCCCGGAGCGCCGAGGCATTCGACCAATTGCGCGCCCTGGGCCGAATAGCCGAGGATGCGCGCGGGCCGGAATTCGCACCTGCCGGGCTTGTGCCGTAGGGCTGCGGCAAGGCGAACAAGGATCTTGCGCGGCCCAACCGGGCGGATGCCGGCCATCGCCTCGGCCAGACGCGCTCCGATCACCGTCCATGTCACGTAGGCCGCGACCGGATTGCCCGGCAAACCCAACCAGACCGAGCCGCCAAGTTGGCCGATGGTCAAAGGCTTGCCGGGTTTCATGGCAATCTTCATCGCATGGATTGCCCCGCCCGCCTGCAGGAAGACGCGGGCCATGTGATCCTCGTCACCGACCGAGACGCCTCCGGTGGTGATGACCAGATCGGCGCGCGCGCAGGCGTCAACCAGCGCGGCCGCAAGGCGCCCGGGGTCGTCAGGGAGTGCACCCAGATCCAACCGCTCAATCCAGGGCTGGGCAAGTGCGGCGCGCAGAAGCGCCGTGTTCGCGTCCCAAATCTGGCCGGGGGCGAGCGGCGCGCCCGGCGCCACAAGCTCGGACCCGGTGCTCAGCACGGCGACCTTGAGCCGCGCGCGCACCGTGATCGTGTCTGCGCCGCTCGAGGCGATGGCGGCGGCTTCGCGCGCGCCGATCATCCGGCCCGCAGGCACGATCTCGGTCCCAGCCGCCAGGTCGTCGCCCGCACGGCGGATGTGTTGGCCAACCTTGGGCAAATGGGACAACGTGATCGTTCCGTTGGTACGCGCGACGTCCTCCTGCGCCACCACCGCCTCGGCGCCCTGCGGGAGGGCGGCTCCGGTCAGAATACGACAGGCGGCGGCCGTGGGCAGGGGGCAGGGCGGATCTCCCGCGCGCATTCGAGCCGTCACCGGCAGTGTCCACGGGCCGCGGCCGGTCAGGTTCGAAAGGCGTATAGCGTACCCGTCCATCGCCGCGTTGTCGAATGGCGGCAAAGGAAGTGCTGCGCGTACCGGGCTGGCCAGAACGCGGCCGGTCGCCTTCGAAAGGGCGATCTGCTCTGTATCCGCAATGGCCGTGACCAGAGCCAAGGCGCGCGCCAGTGCCTCGTCAACCGGCATCAGCGTTCCGTCCGGGGCGTCGCACCCGCAGCGGTCGGGATCGATCTGGCCAAGCGTCGTTCGCATGTTCATTCGGCTTTCCCTTCTGCATCAGGGGGGATCGGGGGCCCGGCGGGCGGCTGGGACCGGCGGGCGCGCATTTCGGCCAAGGCCGCCAGCTTGTCACTGGCGCTGAGGCGAAGCCGCGCAAGGGGCAGAACAAGCGCGTTTTCAGCGATCAGGTGGTTTCGTTCGGCTTGGGCGAACCGGTGCAGGGCGTCGCGGTCCTCCGGCGCGGGCAGGGCGCCATCGGCCATGCGGTAAAGCGCCGGCATCAGTTTGTCGGACATATCGCGCAGTTGCGCGTGCTCGGCCTGAAGCTGATCGAGCAGCGGGCCGATCTCGTCTTCGGGATGGGCCCGTGTGCGCAATCGTGGAAAGAGGCTCTCGTCCTCATCCGCGCGATGGTGGATCAGCCGGCCGGTCAGCGCACCGAGGATGCACCGCGCAAGATCGGGACGAGGCATCTGCGAGTCGGCAAGGGCCTCCATGTCCTGGGCCATCTGCCGTTGTTGAAAGTGCTCTTCGTAGAGCATCTCGATCGGGCAATGCGCCGCGTCGACGTTCGGGGCGGCCGGGCGGGCACCCCGCGCGGCCTCTGCCGGCTGGAATTGACTGGTTCGGATCCGGGTCTTCGCCATGATGACGGCGTCCTCCAGACGGGGGAGCCAATCGGCGCCCCGCGGTGGTTCCTGCCAACTGCGCGCCTCAAGCGGCACGCAGCTTGATCCCGTTCACTTCGGCGTCTGCGATGAGCCTTTCGCTGAAAGCGCGCGCGGCGCGGACCCATGCGGCCTTTTCCTCGGCCGCGCGGAGCCGGGGGAGAACCGCCTCGAAGGGCAGAACCGCCCCCCGCGCCCTTGCGTCAAGGCGGATGACGTGAAATCCGAAGCGGCTCGCGACTGGCGCGGTGGTGATCTGTCCCTCCTCCAGATTCTCAAGCGCGGCCTCGAATTCAGGCACCGTGTCGCCGGACGTCACCTGACCCAGCAATCCGCCCGCATCGCGTGACGAGCAAGCGCTGTAGCGGCGCGCCAGGTCAGCGAACCTCTCGGGATGCGCGCGCGCCTCGTCCGTGATCTTTTCGGCCTGCGCCTTGGCCTCGGCCTTGCCGGCCAGGTCGTTTGGCTTGACCGGGATCAGGATATGCGCGGCCTCGTACAGCGTCGGC
>SLKW01000068.1 GCA_007134405.1 Paracoccaceae bacterium | reverse complement strand
TCGGCCTGCGCCGCCGCATCGCCGAGAAGATGGCGCTGGCGAAAAGAAATATTCCGCATATCACTTATGTCGAAGAGGTCGATGTCACCGCGCTGGAGGATCTGCGCGCCCGCCTCAACGCCGAGGGGGGCACGCGGCTGACGATCCTGCCCTTCCTGATCCGCGCCATCGTCCGCGCGGTCGACGACCAGCCGATGGTGAATTCGACCTATGACGACGAGGCGGGCGTCATCCACCGCCACGGCGGCGTTCATGTCGGCATCGCCACGCAGACGGGGGCCGGGCTGATGGTCCCGGTCGTCCGCCATGCCGAGGCGCGCGGCCTGCGCGATCTGGCCGAGGAGATGGCGCGCGTCACCGCCGCGGCCCGCGACGGCACCGCGACGCGCGAGGAACTCTCGGGATCCACCCTCACCATCACGTCGCTGGGCGCGCTGGGCGGGATCGTCTCGACCCCCGTCATCAACCACCCCGAGGTCGCCATCGTCGGCGTGAACAAGATGGCCGTGCGCCCGCATTGGGACGGCAAGGGGTTCGTGCCGCGCAAGATCATGAACCTCTCGTCGGGCTTCGATCACCGGATCATCGACGGCTGGAACGCGGCGCAGTTCGTCCAGCGGATCAAGACGCTTCTGGAAACCCCCGCCATGCTGTTCCTGGAGGACTGAGCCCATGAAGGAGCTGACCTGCAAGCTTCTGGTCATCGGCGCGGGGCCGGGCGGCTATGTCTGCGCGATCCGGGCGGGGCAGCTCAACGTCGATACGATCATCGTGGAGGCGCAAAAGCCCGGCGGCACCTGCCTGACCGTGGGCTGCATCCCCTCGAAGGCGCTGATCCACGCCGCCGACGAATACGCCAAGCTGTCCGAGGCGGCGGCGGGGCGCTCGCCGTTCGGCCTGACCGCGCAGGCCCCGGCGCTGGACCTGGGCCGCGCGGTCGCGTGGAAGGACGGCATCGTGGGCAAGCTCACGTCGGGCGTCGCGGGGCTGCTAAAGCGGGCGGGCGTGCGGCAGGTCGCGGGCTGGGCGCGGTTCCGCGACGGCAAGACAGTGGAGGTGGAGACCGAGACCGGCACGCAGGTGATCCGCGCCGAGGCGGTGGTCATCGCCACCGGCTCGACCCCTGTGGAACTGCCGTCGCTGCCCTTTGGCGACAAGGTGATCTCGTCCACCGGCGCGCTGGAACTGACCGAGGCGCCGGGGCAACTGGCCGTCGTCGGCGCGGGCTATATCGGGCTGGAACTGGGCACGGCCTTTGCCAAGCTGGGCAGCCAGGTCACGGTGGTCGAGGCCGAGGGCCGCATCCTGCCGCAGTGGGACGCGGACCTGACGAAGCCCGTGGCGCGGCGGCTGGACGATCTGGGCGTCGAGGTGCTGACCGGGGCGAAGGCGCGGCGCCTGTCCTCGGACGGCGCGGCGCTTGTGGTGGAGGATGCCGAGGGCGAGGAGCGGCGGCTGCCGGCTGACCGCGTGCTGGTCACGGTGGGTCGCCGGCCGCTGGTGGACGGGTGGGGGCTGGAAGAGCTGGACCTCGACCGCGACGGGCGGTTCGTGCGGATCGACGAGCAGTGCCGGACCTCGATGCGCGGGGTCTTTGCGGTCGGCGACGTCACCGGCGAGCCGATGCTGGCGCACCGGGCGATGGCGCAGGGCGAGATGGTGGCCGAGATCGTGGCGGGCAACCGGCGGGGCTGGGACAAGCGGGCGGTTCCAGCCGTCTGCTTTACCGATCCCGAGGTCGTGTCGGTGGGCATGTCGCCCGAGGAGGCGCGGGCGACGGGGCGCGAAATCAGGACCGGCACCTTCCCCTTCAGCGCCAACGGGCGGGCGATGACGCTGGGCTCCGACACCGGCTTCGTGCGGGTGATCGCGCGGGCGGACAACCATATTGTGCTTGGTATTCAAGCGGTTGGTGTGGGTGTGGCAGAGCTGTCGGCAGCCTTTGCGCTGGCCATCGAGATGGGGGCGCGGATCGAGGATATCGCGGGTACGATCCATGCCCACCCGACCCAGAGCGAGGCCTTCCCCGAGGCCGCGCTGAAGGCGCTGGGCCACGCGCTGCATATCTGAGTTTGCGCAAGCGCGGGCGTTGGGCGCCGAGGTTTGGGCAGGGGTTAACGAAAACCTGAGGCGGCGTGCGGGTGTCCGGCGTGGGGCGGGGCGCGCGGGGGGATTGCGCCTTGTTTTGTTGGGAATCCGGGGGGCACAGAGCGTACACCGAGCGTGCACAGAGCGTATGACACGCGTATGACACGCGTAGGACTCGTGTAGGGCAGGCGTAGGACTCGTGTAGGACGATTTGCGGCGCTCCGCCCCGTTTGAACGTCGGTGTCGCGTTCGGGCCGGGGTCAGACCCATTTCGCGAGTGGCGGCAGGCTCATCAGCACGGCGTCGGGATCGTGGCCGGTTTCCAGGCCGAACTTCGTGCCCCGGTCGTAGACGAGGTTGTATTCGGCATAGAGCCCGCGATGGACGAGCTGCGCCTCGCGCTCGGCCTCGGTCCAGGGCTGGGGGCGGCGACGCTCGACGAGGGGCAGGAAGGCGGGCAGGAAGGCCGCGCCCACGGCCTGGGTGAAGGCGAAATCGGCCTCCCAGTCGCCGGTGTTCAGGTCGTCGTAGAAGATGCCGCCGACGCCGCGCGCGCGGCCGCGATGCGGGATGAAGAAATACTCGTCCGCCCAAGCCTTGAAGCGGGCGTAGTAGTCGGGCGCGTGGGCGTCGCAGGCGGCCTGCAGCGCGGCGTGGAAATGGTCGGTGTCGATCGGGTATTCGATGCAGGGGTTGAGGTCGGCGCCGCCGCCGAACCACCAGGCGCCGGGGGTCCAGAACATCCGCGTGTTCATATGCACCGCCGGGACATGCGGGTTCTGCATGTGGGCGACGAGGCTGATGCCCGAGGCCCAGAAGCGCGGGTCGCGGTCCATGCCCGGCACGCCGCGCGCCGCCATCGCCGCCTGGGCGCGCGCGCCGAGCGTGCCGTGCACGGTCGAGATGTTGACGCCCACCTTTTCAAACACGCGGCCGCCGCGCATGACGCTCATCAGCCCGCCGCCGCCGCGACCTTCGTCGCGCCGGGTCTCGCGCAGCTCGAACCGCCCCGGCGCGCGCTCGGCGACCGCATGGGACGGCATGGCGTCTGCCGGCGCATCCTCGAGCGCTTCGAAGGCGGCGGTGATCCGGTCGCGCAAGTCGCGGAACCAGGCGGCGGCGCGGGCCTTGCGGGCGTCGAAATCGGGATCGGTCATGCGGCCTCCAGCGGCAATGGGCGCTGTTTCATGGCAGAAAGCGCCCGCCGAGGCCAGACG
>SLKW01000056.1 GCA_007134405.1 Paracoccaceae bacterium | reverse complement strand
CGGCCTTTTCCCTGTCGATTCCTCACAATTCGAAGACCTGCGCGACGCGATTGAAAAACTCGCCCTCAACGACGCCTCCTTCAGCTTCGAGATGGAAACCTCCGCCGCCCTCGGTTTCGGCTTCCGCTGCGGCTTTCTGGGCCTGCTGCACCTCGAAGTCGTCCGCGACCGGCTGGAACGCGAATACGACCTCGACCTGATCACCACCGCGCCCTCGGTCGTTTACCACGTCCACATGCGCGACGGCACGATGCAGGAGCTGCACAACCCCGCCGACATGCCCGACCTGACGCATGTCGAGCATATCGAGGAGCCGCGCATCCGCGCCACGATCATGGTGCCGGACGAATACCTCGGCGATGTGCTGAAGCTTTGCCAGGACCGCCGCGGCATCCAGGAGGAGCTGACCTATGCCGGCTCCCGCGCCATGGTCGTCTACGACCTTCCGCTCAACGAGGTGGTCTTCGACTTCTACGACCGGCTGAAATCGGTGACCAAGGGCTATGCGAGCTTCGACTACGCGATCACCGGCTACCGGGAGGACACGCTGGTGAAGATGTCCGTGCTGGTGAATGAAGAGCCGGTGGACGCGCTTTCCATGATGGTTCACCGCGACCGCGCCGAGATGCGTGGCCGCGCCATGTGCGAGAAGCTCAAGGACCTCATCCCCCGGCACATGTTCAAGATCCCGATCCAGGCCGCGATCGGCGGCCGCGTGATCGCCCGTGAGACGATTGCCGCGCTCAGGAAGGACGTCACCGCCAAATGCTACGGCGGCGATGTCACGCGGAAGAAGAAGCTGCTTGAGAAGCAGAAGGCGGGGAAGAAAAAGATGCGCCAGTTCGGCCGCGTCGAGATCCCGCAGCAAGCCTTCATCAACGCGCTGAAGATGGATTCGTAAAGCTCACAGCCGATAAACGGTCAGTTCTTGCGCCAGAGATATATTTCGTCGGTTTTTCTCAGCGACGGAACTTGCGCTGCTGACCTGCTGACAAGATATGCCTGCGGCTTTGCTGCGCAACCCCGCCTCGATCGGCTGCACTTCGCGGCCATTCACGCGACGCCCGCGCGGATTAACCCCGGCGCCATCGACGCTGCGGCTGAGAATGTTATGATCTTTGAAACTGGGCTTGGTCGCGCGACTCGCTGAGGCTTTTTGGGCCTGCTATCGGCGCGCATCGCGGCCCGGTCGCCTCGACGGTTGGCAGCATGGGCTGCCGCTTCCCTCGCTGCGGTCGCGGGCCAGGCCCACAGGACCGAAGAAAGGATAACGAACATGGCGAAGAAAGTTGCGATAAACGGGCTAGGCAGGGTCGGCCGGTCGGTGTTGAAGATCATTCACGAGACGCCGGACCTTGAGCTCGTGGCGATCAATGATGTCGCGCCGCTCGACAACCTCGCCTATCTCTTGCGGTACGACACCGTCTACGGCCGGTTCGGCGACACCGTGCGCGCCGACGGTGATACGCTGGTCGTCGATGGTGCCCGTTATCGCGCTTATGCCGAGAAGGATCCGGCGCAGCTTCCGTGGGGCGAACTGGGCGTCGATCTGGTCTTCGAATGCACCGGGGTCTTCACGACGCGCGCGCAGTTGGAAAAGCACCTTGACGGCGGTGCCCGACAGGTGCTGCTGTCCGCGCCGGCCAAGGGCGAGGGTGTTCCCTTCGTTGTGCACGGCACGAACGCCGCAGAGAACGAGGCGATCATCTCCTGCGCGAGTTGCACCACGAACTGCCTGGCGCCGGTGATCGAGGTCTTCGGCCGTCGGATTGGCGTTCGCAAAGCGGTGATGACCACGATCCATGCCTACACGGTCTCTCAATCCGTCGTCGATACCCCGGCCAGCAAATGGCGGCGCGGTCGTGCGGCGGCGATCAATTTCGTCCCCACCTCGACGGGCGCGGCAAAGGCCACCGGCAAGGTGCTGCCCGATATCGCCGGCAAGTTTGACGGCGTGGCGATCCGGGGGCCGGTCGCGGTCGGCTCCATCGTCGACATCGCCATAGTGAGCGAGCGGCCGACCTCGGTGGAGGAGGTGAACGCGATCTTCGAGGAAGAAGCGGCGAGCGGGCGCTACGATGGCATCCTTGGCGTAACGCATGATCCCATCGTGTCATCGGACGTGATCCGCGATCCCCGCGCCTCCATTGTCGACCTGACCATGACCCAGGTCGTTGACGGAGACCTCGTCAAGGTGATGAGCTGGTATGACAACGAATGGGGCTACGCCGCACAGATGGTGCGCGAGGCGTTGCGCCCGTTCGACGCCGGCTGAGCGCCCCGGCGCACGTCCGGGAATTTACGCACGGCGGCCCGGCCGCGCGGTCAGAGGACGAATGATGGCTAGAGACGAGCATAAGATGGAAGACGACCAGTCCAAGAAGGCCTGGCACGCGCTGGATGTCGAGGAGGTGACCGCCGCGCTCGATGTCGACCCCAAGCAAGGGCTCGACGACAACGAGGTCGAGAAACGCCGCGAACGGTATGGCGAGAACCGGCTGGAACAGGGCGCGCAGCGGTCGTCCCTCAGGCGGTTCGTCAGCCAGTTCAACAACCTCTTCATCTACCTGCTTCTCGTCGCGGGCGTGGTAACCGGGCTGCTGGGGGAATTCCTCGACAGTGGCGTCATATTCGGGGTGGTGCTGATCATTGCCGCCATCGGCTTTATCCAGGAGGGCCGTGCGGAACGCGCCCTCGAGAGCGTCCAGAAGATCCTGTCGCATGACGCGCGGGTCACCCGCGGCGGCAAGCGCAAGAAGATCTCGGCCGAAGAACTGGTGCCCGGCGACATCGTACACCTCGATGCCGGCGACCGGGTGCCCGCCGATCTGCGGCTGGTGAGGGCGAAAAACCTCCAGATCCAGGAGGCGGCGCTCACGGGCGAATCCACGGGTGTGGAGAAATCGACCGACCCGGTCGAGAAGGACGCCGAGATCGGTGACCGCGCCAGCCTGGCGCATTCCGGCACCGTCGTCACCTCGGGCCAGGCCATTGGCGTGGTCGCCCGCATCGGCGACGAAACCGAGATCGGCCGGATCAGCGGAATGCTTTCCGAGGTCGAAAGCCTCAAGACGCCGCTGATGCGCCGGCTCGACGCCTTTACCAAGACGCTCAGCATCGCGATCGTGGCCCTCGCCGCGATCACCTTTGCCGTGGGCACGTTCCTCTGGGGCCGGGAGTGGGGCGAGATGTTCTTCGCCGCGGTTTCCATCGCCGTTGCCGCGATCCCGGAAGGACTGCCGGCGGTGATGACCGTGACGCTTGCGATCGGGGTCGAGCGCATGGCGAAGCGCAACGCAATCATTCGCAAGCTGCCGGCTGTCGAAACGCTGGGCGCGGTTACCACGATCTGCGCCGACAAGACCGGCACGCTAACCCGCAACGAGATGACGGCAAAGACGGTGCGGACCGCGCGGACCGAGATCGAGGTCGAGGGCGTCGGCTACGAGCCCGAGGGTGGCTTCACCATCGACGGCGAGGAGGCGGATCTCTCGGAGCATCCCGATGTGCTCGAAATGCTGCGGATCGGCCTGTTGTGCAACGACGCCGAGCTGACCAAGAAGGATGACTCGTGGCAGCCCGAGGGCGATCCAATGGAAGCGGCGCTGATCGTGCTCGCCCACAAGGCCGAATTCGATAACGCCGAGGCGACCAAGGAGAACCCGCGCACCGACGCGATCCCCTTCGCGTCCGAGCGGCGCTACATGGCGACGCTGCATCACGACCACGAGGGCAATCACTTCGTCTACGTCAAGGGCGCTCCCGAGCGGCTGCTCGAGATGTGCAGCAAGGAACAGCACGGCGACGAGTTGCGCGACCTCGACCCCGAGCGCTGGCAGGCCTGGGCCGACGAGATCGCCGAGCGCGGCCAACGGCTGCTGGCCGCCGCCCGCAAGGACGTGGGCGAGATGTCCGAACTCACCGAAAAGGAGGTCGAGCGCGACCTGGTCTTCCTGGGCTTTTTCGGCCTGATCGATCCGGCGCGCGACGAGGCGATCCGCTCGGTCGGGATCTGCCATGACGCCGGGATCGGCGTGAAGATGATCACTGGCGACCACGCCAAGACCGCCGCCGCGGTTGCCCGCGCGCTGGGCATCGCGAATACCGAGCGGGTGCTCACCGGGCGCGAGCTTGAGAACATCGACGATGACGATCTGCCCCGGCATGCCAGCGAGGTCGATGTCTTCGCCCGCGCCAGCCCCGAGCACAAGCTGCGGCTGGTCAAGGCGCTTCAGTCCCAGAACGAGATCGTCGCCATGACCGGCGACGGCGTCAACGACGCGCCGGCGCTCAAGCGCGCCGATATCGGCATCGCGATGGGCCAGAAGGGCACCGAGGCGGCGCGCGAAGCCTCCGCCATGGTGCTCGCCGACGACAACTTCGCTTCGATCGAGCGCGCGGTGGAGGAAGGCCGCGTCGTCTACGACAACCTGCGCAAGTCGATCCTCTTTCTCCTGCCGACGAACTTCGCGCAGGCCTTCATCATCGTTCTGGCGATCCTGCTGGGCCTCGTGCTGCCGGTGACGCCCGTTCAGATCCTGTGGGTCAACATGGTCACCGCAGTCACGCTCGGCATCGCCTTCGCCTGGGAAAAGGCCGAGGGCGATCTGATGGCGCGCGCGCCGCATCCCACGAACGAGCCGCTGCTCACGCCCTTCGTCATCTGGCGCACGGTCTTCGTGGGCCTTCTGCTGCTCTGCGGCGCCGGCGCGCTCTTCTTCCTGGAGCAACGCGACCCCGACACCGATCTGGAACTTGCCCGGACGCTTGCGGTGAACGCGCTCGTTCTGGGACAGGTCTTCTACCTGCTCAACACGCGGTCCTTCCGCGCGCCGGCCTACACGATTTCGGGTCTGACCGGGAATCCGGTCGTTCTGATCGCGATCGGCGCGATTGTTGTGCTGCAACTTCTGCTTACCTACGCTCCCTTCATGAATGTCCTCTTCGACACGGCACCGCTGGATGTCCGTCACTGGATGCTCTGCATCGCTGTGGGCCTTGGCGTCTTCGTTCTGGTCGAGGCCGAGAAGGCACTTCAGCGCCAGGGGTTGCTGCCCTTCGCGCGGAACTCGAACGACCGCCCCGCGGGGCAGGAGGGGCGTCGGATCGCCGGTTCAGAACGGGTCGGCGACGCCGAGAGTGACGGCCGCAAATCCGAGACGGGCGGGCAGCACAGCGACAAGGGAGGAAGATGATGGTACCGCCAGCGGATTGCCCTGCCGGTGCAGTGCGGCTCCAGGCCGTGCTCTTCGACATGGACGGCGTGGTCACCGACACGGCCACGGCGCATATGGCCGCCTGGAAGCGGCTGTTCGACGAATACCTGCGCGCCCGGCGGCCGGAAAGCGCCGCCTTCTCGGCCGAGGACTACCGTCGCCATGTCGATGGCAAGCCCCGCTACGACGGGGTGGCGGCATTCCTCGCCTCGCGCGGGATCGACCTGCCGCGCGGCGCGCCCGACGACGACCCCGAGACCGAGACGGTCTGCGGCCTCGGCAACCGAAAGAACCGCTACTTCCGCGCCTGGCTCTCGCAGCATTCCATCGACGCCTTCCCGGGCAGCCGGGCGCTGCTGGCCGAGCTGGAAACCGCAGGCATTCGCGCGGCGGTCTTCTCCTCGAGCCGCAATGCCCGCGACGTGCTCGAAAGCGCCGGGATGCTCGACCGGTTCGAGGTCGCGGTGGATGGCCGGGACATGGCCGAGGCCGGGTTGCCCGGCAAACCCGATCCCGCGATCATGCTGCGCGCCGCCGAGAAGCTGGGGGTCGCGCCGTCGCATGCCGCCGTGATCGAGGACGCGCTCGCTGGTGTGGAGGCGGGCGCGAAGGGCGGCTTCGCACAGGTCGTCGGCGTCGACCGCAGCGGCGATGGTCAAGCCCTGCGTAATGCCGGCGCCGATCTCGTCGTGGCCGATCTGGCCGAACTTGCCGTCGGATCGGGGCCGCAGTTTGCGCTGCGCAAACTCTCGTCGCTGCCACGCGTTGCCGATCTGCAGGACAGCTTGCCTGATCGGATACGGGGCAAGCGCTTGGCGGTCTTCCTCGACTATGACGGCACGCTGAGTCCCATCGTCGACGATCCGGCGAAGGCGACGCTGGGCGAGGGCATGCGCGATGCATTGAGGCGGCTTTCCAGGCGGATGCCCGTGGCCATCGTGAGCGGGCGCGATCTGAAGGACGTCCAGGCCTTCGTTCAGGATGACCAGCTCTACTACGCCGGCAGCCACGGATTCGACCTCGCCGGTCCGGACGGCTGGCGCGAGGTGGCCAAGCAGGGCGAGGCCTTCCTGCCCGCGCTCAAGGCCGCAGCCGCCGCGTTGGAGGAAAATCTGGCGCGGATCTCCGGCGCGCGGGTCGAGCGCAAGCGCTTCGCGCTCGCCGTCCATTTCCGCCAGGTGAGCGACGCGGACGAGCCGAAGGTCGTCGATGCCGTGCGCGACACGATCGCGCGGCACGACGATCTGCACGCCTCCGCCGGCAAGAAGGTCTTCGACGTCAAGCCGCGGATCGATTGGCACAAGGGACGGGCGGTGCTCTCGCTTCTGGCGACGCTCGACCTCGACGCGGATGACGTGCTGCCCGTCTACGTTGGCGACGACACGACCGACGAGGATGCGTTCCGCGCGCTCGCCGACCGCGGCCTTTGCGTCGTGGTGCGCGACGGCGCGGATCGCCGCACCGCGGCCCGGTTCGCGCTGGAAGACACCGAGGATGTCGAGCGCTTCCTGTTCTGGCTCGCTGACGTAGCAGACGCGGACACCGTTGACGGAGAAAGCACCGAATGAACGACTGGACCCTCGCCTACGACCGCTACCAGCCCGAGCGCGAGGGCGTGCACGAGGCGCTCTGCACGCTGGGCAACGGCTATTTCTGTACCCGCGGCGCCGCGCCCGACTGCCCCGCTGACGACGTGCACTATCCCGGCACCTATGTCGCCGGCCTTTACAATCGGCGCACCAGCACCGTCGAGGGCCGCGAGATCGAGAACGAGGATCTGGTCAACCTGCCCAACTGGCTGCCGCTGAACCTGCGGATCGAGGGTGGCGAATGGCTGCGGATGGATGCGCTGGAAATCCTCGACTACGCGCAGGAACTCTGCCTGCGCGACGGCACGCTGTCGCGGCGGCTGCGGTTGCGCGACGGCGCGGGACGAACCATCGCCTGGCACGAGCGGCGCATCGTGAGCATGGCCGCGAAACACCTGGCCGCGATCGAGCTGAAGATCACCGCCGAGGATTGGGCGGGCCGGATGGAGATACGCTCGGCGCTCGACGGGACGGTGATCAACCACAATGTCGAACGGTATCGCGCGCTCGCCAGCCGTCATCTGGAGCCGCTGGGCACCGATCTTCCGCAGGAGGATGTAATGCTCCTGCGCGCGCGCACGAATGCCTCGCGCGTCGAGATCGCCGAGGCGGCGCGCACGCGCATCTATCGCGACGGCACCGAACTGGAGGTCGCGCGCCGCACCGACGAGCAGGAAGGCTGGATCGCCCAGGAACTCGCGCTCGATCTCGACCGGGGCGAAACCGTCAGCGTCGAGAAGATCGTCGCGATCTATACCTCGCGCGACTACGCCATCGCCGAGCCCGCGCTGGCCGCACGCGAGGCCGCCGTCGCCGCCGGACGGTTCGAGGAGTTGCGGGCCGCGCATGTCGCCGCATGGGCGGATCTCTGGGATGATTTCGACCTGGCGATCCAGCTGCCGGTGCTCGACGGGGTCGAGATGCGGCTGCGGTTGCATGTCTTTCACCTGCTCCAGACGGTGAGCGAGAACTCGATTGACATCGACGCGGGCGTGCCGGCGCGCGGCTGGCACGGTGAAGCCTATCGCGGCCACATCTTCTGGGACGAGCTGTTCATCCTGCCGTTTCTCAACCTGCGCCGGCCCGTCATCACCCGCGCGCTTCTGGCCTACCGTTTTCGGCGGCTGGCGGCGGCCCGGCGCAACGCGGCGAGCCAGGGCTACAAGGGCGCGCTCTTTCCCTGGCAGTCGGGCAGCGACGGGCGCGAGGAAAGCCAGGTCCTGCACCTCAATCCCAAGTCCGGCGAATGGGTGCCCGACAATTCCTACCGGCAGTTCCACGTCAACTCGGCCATCGCCTACAACGTCTGGCGCTATTTCGAGGTCACAGGCGACCGCGAGTTCATGCGCGACTACGGCGCCGAGATGTATCTCGAGATCGCGCGATTCTGGGCCTCCATCGCGCAAGAGCGCCCCGACGGCCGGTTCGGCATTACCGAGGTGATGGGTCCCGACGAATACCAGACCGCAGACCCCGGCATCCCGCCGGAAGAGGAACGCGGCATCAACAACAATGCCTACACCAACGTCATGGCCTGTTTCGTGCTGCGCCACGCCGCCGACGTGCTGGAGATCCTGCCGCCTCGGGCACGGGCGCGGCTGTGCCAAAAGCTGGGGATCGATGCCGACGAGATCGCGCGCTGGGACACGATCAGCCGCCGCCTGTTCGTCCCTTTCCACGACGGCCGCATCATCTCGCAATTCGAGGGCTATGGCGAGCTCAAGGAATTCGACTGGGACGGCTACCGCGAGAAATACGGCGACATTCACCGCCTCGACCGCATCCTCGGCGCCGAGGGCAAGAGCCCCAACGACTACAAGGCCTCCAAGCAGGCCGATGTGCTGATGCTCTTCTACCTCTTCTCGACCGAGGAACTGGAACTGCTCTTCGAACGGCTCGGCTACGACTTCTCGCCCGAGCTTATCACCGAGAACATCGACTACTACCTCACGCGCACCTCGCACGGTTCGACGCTCAGCCTTGTCGTTCATTCCTGGGTGCTGATCCGTTCGATCCGCCCGGTCTCGTGGGCGCTGCTCGAACATGCGCTGGATGCCGATATCGCCGACATCCAGGGCGGGACCACCCAGGAGGGGATCCACCTCGGCGCGATGGCGGGAACGGTCGACATCTTCCAGCGCTGCCTCACCGGGCTCGAGGTGCGGGCGGGCATCCTGCAACTCAACCCGGTCCTGCCTGAGGGGATCGACGCGCTGCGCCTGCGCATCCATTTCCGCGGCCACGACCTGAAGATCACGGCCGAGCGCGGCTATGTCGAAATCACCAGCCAGCCTACGGTCGCGCCTCCGATCACCATCGGCTACCGCGGCCACTACCGGAACCTCGCCCCTGGTGTGAGCACGCGGTTCCATCTGATCGAGCGCAAGGCGCGCGAAAGCGCGGAATGCGAAAAGGTTAGGCGAGAACTCGAAGAAGCGGAGGCTGCAGACCATGACGCATGACAAGGACACCGCCCTCGTGGCCTGGTTCGACGACCTGGGCCGGGGGGACACCGACCGCGTCGGCGGCAAGAATTCCTCTCTGGGCGAGATGATCGGCGCGCTGGCCGAACGCGGCATCGCCGTTCCGCCGGGCTTCGCCACGACCGCCACCGCCTACCGGGCGTTCATCGAGGCCAACGAGCTGCAGGATCGCATCGCCGACCAGGTCGGCAAGCTCAAGGCCGACCGCAGCAACCTGCGCGACGTGGGCGGCACCATCCGCAAGCTCATCCTCGAGGGCGACTTCCCTGCCGCCCTGGTCGAGGAGATCAGGCGCGCCTATGCCGAACTGGGCCAGCGCGCCGGCCAGGACGAGCTCAGCGTCGCCGTGCGCAGCTCGGCCACCGCCGAGGATCTGCCCGAGGCAAGCTTCGCCGGCCAGCTGGAAAGCTACCTGAACGTCCGTGGCGCCGACACTCTGCTTGAGATCTGCAAGCGCTGCTTCGCCTCGCTCTTCACCGATCGCGCCATAGCCTACCGCGAGGATCGCGGCTTCGACCACATGAAGATCGCGCTGTCGGTCGGCGTGCAGCAGATGGTGCGCGCCGATACCGCCGGCGCCGGCGTGATGTTCTCGATCGATACCGAGACCGGCTTTCCGCGCACCGTGCTGATCAACGGCAACTGGGGTCTGGGCGAAACCGTCGTGCAGGGCACCGCCGACCCCGACGAGTACCATGTCTTCAAGCCGCTTCTGGGCGATCCCGGCCTGCGCCCCATCATCGAGAAGCGGCTGGGCGCCAAGGAACAGAAGATGGTCTACGCGGCCAAGGGCTCGTCCGAGCTTGCGCAGACCAGCGCCGAGGAGCGCGCGACCTTCGTGCTGTCCGACGACGAGGTGCTGACCCTCGCCCGCTGGGCCTGCGAGATCGAGGCGCATTACGGCCTGCCGATGGATATCGAATGGGCCAAGGACGGCGAGACGGGCGGGCTCTTCATCGTCCAGGCGCGCCCCGAGACGGTACAGGCGCGCCGCGGCAGCGGCCGGATCGAGACCTACCGCATCTCGGGCGCGGGCGAGCTTCTGGTCACCGGCACCAGCGTCGGCGACGCCGCCGCGTCCGGCAAGGCGCATCTGATCGAAAGCCCGAAGGACGGCGACCGCTTTCCCGCCGGCGGTATCCTCGTCACCGGGCAGACCGATCCCGACTGGGTGCCGCTGATGAAGCGCGCCGCCGCCATCGTCACCGATCACGGCGGGCGCACCTCGCACGCCGCCATCGTCAGCCGCGAGCTTGGCCTGCCGGCGGTGATCGGCGTCGGCGATGCGACGCAGGTGCTCAAGGACGGGCAGGAGGTCACCGTCTCCTGCTGCGAAGGCGACGAGGGCCATGTCTATGCCGGCATCGCCGAGATCGAGGTCGAGGAGGTCGATCTGAGCGACATTCCCGACACGACGACCGAGATCATGCTCAATATCGGCAACCCCGCCGCCGCGTTCAGCTGGTGGCGCCTGCCCAGCGACGGGGTGGGGCTGGCGCGGCTGGAATTCCTGATCAACAACGCGATCAAGGTCCACCCGATGGCGCTGGCGCATTTCGACCGGGTCAAGGACAAGGAGGCGCGCCAGGAGATCGAGGCGCTGACCCGCGGCTACCCCTCGAAACCCGACTACTTCATCGACAAGCTCGCCCGCGGCATCGCCCGCGTCGCCGCCGCGCACCATCCGAAGCCCGTGATCGTGCGCCTCTCGGACTTCAAGACCAACGAATACGCCGACCTGATCGGCGGGCGGCAGTTCGAACCCGAGGAGGCCAACCCGATGCTCGGCTGGCGGGGGGCCAGCCGCTACTACGACGACGACTACCGCGACGGCTTCGCGCTGGAATGCGCCGCGATCCGCAAGGCGCGCGAGGAGATCGGGTTGGAAAACGTCGTCGTCATGGTCCCCTTCTGCCGGACGCTGGATGAGGCCGACAAGGTCCTGCAGGTGATGAGCGAGAACGGTCTCACCCGCGGCCGTGCCGGCCTGCAGATCTACGTCATGGCCGAGATCCCCTCGAACGTGATCCTGGCGGCGGAATTCGCGCAGCGTTTCGACGGCTTCTCCATCGGCTCGAACGACCTGACCCAGCTTGTCCTCGGCGTCGACCGCGATTCGGGCAAGCTCAAGCGGCTCTTCGACGAACGCGACCCGGCCGTGAAACGGATGATCGCCCGCCTGATCGAGGACGCGCATGCGCATGACACCAAGGTCGGGCTCTGCGGACAGGTGCCCAGCGACCATCCCGATTTCGGCGAGTTCCTGGTCGAGGCCGGCATCGATTCGATCTCGGTCACGCCCGACAGCTTCCTCAAGGTGAAGACCGTGGTCGCCAGGGCCGAGGCGAAGCGCAACCTCTAGCCTTCCGGTCCCCGGCCGCGCAAGGAACCGGCCGCGCCGCCGACTCGCGCATTTTTGCGCGCCTCACCGGCACTTTCGGCCGCTGCCGGGATTGACTCGCCACCACCGGCGCGGGTCAGTGTCATCATCCGGTGATGGAAGGCTGCAACCCTGCTGCAACCTTGACCCGCCAAGCCAGGCGCACCGGACCGCGATGCAAGGCAAGATGCAAGTTAAGGAGACGGCGAAGCATGGATCTCGACGCGATCAAGACCTCCTACCGGCGCTGGGCGCCGGTCTATGACAGCACTTTCGGCCGCATCACCCGCATGGGCCGGCAACGCGCGGTCGAGGCGGTCAATCGCCGTCAGGGCCGGGTGCTTGAGGTCGGCGTCGGCACGGGCCTGTCGCTGTCGAGCTATGGGCCGCATCTGGAGGTCACCGGCATCGACTATTCCGACGACATGCTGGAACGCGCCCGCAAGCGCGTCGACGCCGAGGGGCTGCGCCATGTGCGCGAGCTGCGCCAGATGGACGCCCGCACGCTCGACTTTCCGGACGGGCATTTCGACACGGTGGTGGCGATGTACCTCGTTTCGGTCGTGCCCGAACCCGAGCGCGTCATGGCCGAGATCGCGCGCGTCTGCAAACCCGGCGGGCAGGTGATCATCGTCAACCATTTCGCCCGCGACGAGGGTTGGCTGGCCTGGCTCGAACGCCGCTTCGCGCCGCTGGCCGACCGGCTGGGCTGGCACCCCGATTTCTGCCGCTCGCGGATCATGGGCGAGCCCTCGCTGCAGGTCGCCGAGGAACGCCGCATGGCGCCCCTCGGCCTGTTCACCTTCCTGCGCCTCGAAAAGGCCTGAGCGAAGGCTTCGGTTTCCCGGGGTGACGGAGGGTCTCCCGCCCCTCGTCAGGCTGCACCTGCGGTGCAACCTTCCTCGCGTTGGGCCGGGCGCCGCGCCCCTGCGGGGCGCGGCGCGGGGG
>SLKW01000353.1 GCA_007134405.1 Paracoccaceae bacterium | reverse complement strand
GCATCTGCACCGACAGGACCGACGGGTCGGGCGCGGACGCAAGCTCGGCCATGCGGTCGGTGACATGCGCGTCGATCTCAGCGGTGGCGGCGTGGCAGCGCGCCTCGACCTCCGGCTCGCCTGCATAGTTGGCGCAACCGTCGATCATCGCCTGGCTCACCGCATCCATGCGCGTGGGCGTTATGTTCACGAGCCCGGTGATCGCGCACAAAGCCGCGCCGGACACCGGGATGGCGAAATCCGCGACCAGATCGGCCTGCCCGCGCGGGGCCAGCGCGTCCAGCACCGCCGCGCAGGCGGCGCGGAATTGCGCCGCCCAATGGTCGCGGACGGTGCGGGGGCTGAGCGCCGGAAACACCACGCGCCGCTCGGCCTGATGCGCCTCGCCATCCTTGCGCATCATGTTCTCGCCCATCAGCTTCGTCATCAGCCCCTCGGGCTGGTACGACGAAAACACCTCGACCCGCTTCTCCTGGGTATAGATGTCGTCGCGCCGGGTGATCAGCGTGGCGCCCAGTTCGGGGACGAAGGCGATGGGCGCCTCGGCGCGCATCCGCGCCAGATCCGGGTAGGGATCGGCGGCAAAGGCGGCGCGGTCGATAGGGTAGACGGGCGCGTCGGACATGGCCGCAGCAGGCACGCCCCGACCGGCCCTGTCAAGCTCAGTCGAGCAGCTCGACCGAGTAGCGTTCGATCACCGTGTTCGCCAGAAGCTTCTCGCACATGGCGCGGACCTCGGCCTCGGCGCGGGCGCGGTCGGTCTCGGCCAGGTCCAGTTCGATCACCTTGCCCTGGCGCACCCCTTCAACCCCGTCGAAACCCAGGCTCCCCAGCGCATGGCGCACCGCCTCGCCCTGCGGGTCCAGAACGCCCTGTTTCAGCATCACCTGCACGCGCGCCTTCATCGCCAACCCCTCAATTCATCAGCCGCGGCTTGACCATCGGCGTTGCGTTCGACGGCATCACGCCCAGCCGGCGCGCGACTTCGGTATAGGCTTCCGACAGGTTGCCCAGATCGCGGCGGAACACGTCCTTGTCCAGTTTCTGGCCGGTCTTGGCGTCCCACAGGCGGCAGCTGTCGGGGCTGATCTCGTCGGCCACGATCAGGCGCTGGAAATCGCCGTCAAAGGCCCGGCCGATCTCGATCTTGAAATCGACGAGCTTGATGCCGACGCCCATCATCACGCCCGACAGGAAGTCGTTCACGCGCAAGGCCAATGCCACCATGTCGTCGAGGTCCTGGTGCGTGGCCCAGCCGAAGGCCAGCACATGTTCCTCGCTGACCAGCGGATCGCCCAGCGCATCGTTCTTGTAGTAGAACTCGACGATGGGCCGGGGCAGGGGCGTGCCCTCCTCGATGCCTAGCCGCTTGCTGATCGACCCGGCGGCGATGTTGCGCACCACCACCTCGATCGGGATCATCTCGACCGCGCGGATCAGCTGCTCGCGCATGTTCAGCCGGCGGATGAAATGCGTGGGCACGCCGATCTCGTTCAGGCCGGTCATGAAGAATTCGGACAGGCGGTTGTTCAGCACACCCTTGCCCTCGATCACGTCGCGCTTCTGGGCGTTGTAGGCGGTCGCGTCGTCCTTGAAATACTGCACATAGGTGCCGGGTTCGGGCCCCTCGTAGAGGATCTTCGCCTTGCCCTCGTAGACCTTGGTGCGACGTGCCATGCTCTCTCCGAATCGCTTTGCCCCGCAGCGCGGGGGCGCACGGATGCTGGCGCCCCTATACGGCATGCCCGCACGCCCCGCAAGCGCGCGCTCGGGGGCGGGATGGGTGCGATAAATGCTTGCGGGCAGGGACGGATACGCCCATATCAGACCCATACCGCAACCGACGAGGCCCCTGATGAATACAACCTTCGACGACCGCGAGCGCGCCTTCGAGGCGAAATTCGCCCATGACCTGGACATGCAGTTCAAGGCCGTGGCGCGACGCAACAAGATGCTCGGCCTCTGGGCGGCGGAGCTTCTGGGCAAGTCGGGGCAGGAGGCCGAGGATTACGCGATGGACGTGATCCGCGCCGATTTCGAGGAAAAGGGCCACGAGGACGTGTTCCGCAAGGTCAGCCACGACCTGCAGGGCAAGGCCGACGAGCCGACGATCCGCGCCAAGATGGATGAGTTCCTGCTGGTCGCCAAGAAGAACCTCGTCGAGCAGGGCTGACCCCGCCGCCAACTGCGCCGCCAACTGCGCAGGCGTCTGCGCCGCGCGATGACCCGCCGGCGCCGCCCCGGCGCCGGCGCCCTTTCCCGATCCGGAGGATTCGATGCCCACCGCCACCAAGACCGATCCGCTGTCCGCGCTTCTGGCCGAACGCGGGGTGCTGCTGGCCGATGGCGCGACCGGCACCAACCTCTTCAACATGGGGCTCGGCTCGGGCGACGCGCCCGAGCTGTGGAACGTGGACGCCCCCGAGAAGATCCGCGCGCTCTATTCGGGCGCGGTCGATGCCGGCTCGGACCTCTTTTTGACCAACACCTTCGGGGCCAACGCCAGCCGCCTGAAACTCCATGCCGCCGAAGGCCGGGTGCGCGAGCTCAACCGCGCCGGCGCCGAACTCGGCCGCGAGATCGCCGCGCGCGCCGGGCGCAAGGTCCTGGTCGCCGGCTCGATGGGCCCCACCGGCGAGATCATGGAGCCGATGGGCTCGCTCACCCATGCCCGCGCCGTCGAGATGTTCCACGAACAGGCCGAGGGGCTGAAGGAAGGCGGCGCCGACATCCTCTGGGTCGAAACCATCTCCGCCCCCGAGGAATACCGCGCCGCGGCCGAGGCCTGCCGCCTGGCCGGGATGCCCTGGGCCGGCACGATGAGCTTCGACACCGCCGGGCGCACGATGATGGGCGTCACCTCGGCCGATTTCGTGCGTCTCGTGGGCAAGCTGCCGAACCCGCCCGCCGCCTTCGGCGCCAATTGCGGGGTGGGCGCGTCGGACCTCTTGCGCACCGTCCTCGGGATCACCGCACTCGACCCCGCCATCCCGGTGATCGCCAAGGGCAACGCCGGGATTCCGAAATACATCGAAGGCCACATCCATTACGACGGCACCCCCGAACTGATGGCCGAATACGCCGTGCTCGCCCGCGACTCCGGCGCCAGCGTCATCGGCGGTTGCTGCGGCACCATGCCCGCGCATCTGAAGCTGATGCGCGAGGCGCTCGACAGCCGCCCGCGCGGCGAACGGCCGACGCTGGAGCAGGTGGTGGCGGCCCTGGGCGAATTTTCCTCGCCCTCCGACGGGACCGAGCCCGGCGCGGCCGAGGCCGCGGCCGCGCGCTCGCGCCGCGGCGGGCGGCGGCGCG
>SLKW01000469.1 GCA_007134405.1 Paracoccaceae bacterium | reverse complement strand
CCTCGCTGATGGCGGGCGCGGCGGTGCTGGCGCTGGGCGCGGCCCATGCCGACGCCGAAACGCTGCGCTGGGCGCGCGTCGGCGATGCGCTGACGCTCGATCCGCACAGCCAGAACGAGGGGCCGACGCACACGCTCAACCACCATATCTACGAGACGCTGGTGGGGCGCGCGCTCGACGGGTCGCTGACGCCGCGGCTGGCGACCGAGTGGGAGATCGACGAAGACGACGACACCGTCTGGATCTTCAAGATCCGCGAGGGCGTGACCTTCCATGAAGGCCAGGAGCTGACCGCCGAGGATGTGGTCTTCTCGCTCGACCGGGCGCGGACGCCGCCCTCGGGGATGGCGGCGCTGCATGCCGCGGTCGAGGAGGTCACCGCCGAGGACGACTACACGGTGCGCGTCAAGCTGTCGGGCCCGGCGCCGCTTTACGTGCAGAACCTGACCAACACCTTCATCATGTCGAAGGAATGGGCCGAGGAGCACGGCGTCGAGACGGCGCCCGATTTCGCCCGCGGCGAAGAGGCGCATTCGGTGCGCAACACCAATGGCACCGGCCCCTACAAGCTGGTCGAGCGCGACCCCGAGGTGCGCACCGAGCTGGAGGTGTTCGAGGATCACTGGGACGACGCGCCGGAAGTGTCGCGGATCGTCTACACCCCGATCAGCGAGGCCGCGACGCGGGTCGCCGCGCTGCTGTCGGGCGAGGTCGACATCGTGCAGGACGTGCCGGTGCAGGACATCGCGCGGCTGGAGCAGACCGACGGCGTGCGCGTGGTGCGGGGCCCTGAGAACCGCAACATCTTCTTTTCCTACGACATGACCTCGGAAACGCTGCAGACGGCGAATGTGGACGACAACCCCTTCGCCAAGCCCGAGGTGCGCGAGGCGATGGCGCTGGCGCTGGACCGCGACGCGATCCAGCGGGTGGTGATGCGCGGCGAATCGCAGCCCTCGGCCGCGCCGCTGCCGCCCTTCGTCAACGGCTGGACCGAGGAGATGCACGAATACGACGCGCCCGACTACGAGCGCGCCGCCGAGCTGATCCGCGAGGCGGGCTACGAGGACGGCTTCTCGGTCGACCTGCACTGCCCGAACGACCGGTATCTGAACGACGAGGCGATCTGCCAGGCGCTGGTCGGCATGCTGAGCCGGATCAACGTCAACGTGAACCTGGTGTCGCAGACCCGGTCGCTGCACTTCCCGCTGATCGAGAACTGGGAGACGGATTTCTACCTGCTGGGCTGGGGCGTGCCGACCTTCGACAGCCAGTACGTGTTCGACTTCCTGGTGCACACGCGGGAAGGGTCCTACGGCTCGTTCAACGGGACGCGCTATTCGAACCCGGAGCTGGACGAGAAGATCCAGTCGCTGGCCACGATGACCGACCTCGAGGAGCGCGACGAACTGATCGCCGAGATCTGGGACCAGGTGATGGAGGACCGCATCTTCCTGAACGTGCACAACCAGATGCTGGCCTATGCGATGCGCGACAACATCAACCTGGAAGTGCATCCGGAGAACCAGCCGCGGATGACCTCGGTCACCTTCGATTGATCCGGGCTTGACCTTTGCGCCCGCGCGGGTCATGCCGCGCGGGCGCATCCGATTTGTGACAGCGGTGCTGACCTGTCTGGCACCCTGACCCACGCATCGACGGATTCGCGGACCGATCCGCCGACCGACCCGCCGACCGACCCGCCGACCGACCCCGGGGCCTGCCCATGCTCGCCTATATCATCCGAAGGCTCCTGCAATCCGTCATCGTCATGCTGGCGGTGGCGCTGGTGTCGTTCTCGCTGTTCCGGTTCGTCGGCGACCCGATCGTGTCGATGGTCGGTCAGGAGGCGACGCTGGCCGAGCGCGAGGCGCTGCGCGAGGCGCTGGGGCTGAACGACCCGTTCGTCGTGCAGTTCTGGACCTTCATCACCCGCGCCATCCAGGGCGATTTCGGGATTTCCTACCGGCTGCAGCAGCCGGTGATGGAGCTGATCATGTCGCGCCTGCCGGCGACGCTGGAACTGGCGCTGATCTCGGGCTTCTTCGCGTTTCTCTTTGGCGTGGGCTTCGGCGTCTACACGGCGCTGCGCCGGCGGGGGTGGCTGTCGAACGCGATCATGACCGTCTCGCTGATCGGCGTGTCGCTGCCCACCTTCCTGATCGGCGTGCTGCTGATCTGGGTCTTCGCGGTGGAGCTGCAATGGCTGCCCTCGTTCGGGCGCGGCGAGGTCGTCTGGGTGGGGGACTGGTGGCGCACGGGGTTGTTGACGCCATCCGGGCGGGCCTCGCTGATCCTGCCGGCGATCACGCTGGGGCTTTACCAGATGACGCTCATCATGCGCCTGGTGCGCGCCGAGATGCTGGAAGTGCTGCGCACCGACTACATCAAGTTCGCCCGCGCCCGCGGGCTGAGCAATCGCGCGGTGAATTTCGGACACGCGCTGAAGAACACGATGGTGCCGGTCATCACAATCACCGGCCTGCAGCTGGGCTCGATCATCGCCTTCGCGATCATCACCGAGACGGTCTTCCAGTGGCCCGGCGTGGGTGCCTTGTTCATCCGCTCGGTACAGGCGGTCGACGTGCCGGTGATGGCCGCCTATCTGATGCTGATCGCGCTCATCTTCGTAGTCATCAACCTGATCGTCGACCTGCTCTACTACGTCGTCGATCCGCGCCTGCGGGTCGAGCGGGCGCAGGCGCGGCATTGAGGGGGCAGCGATGAGCGAGCACAACACCACCCCGCCGAGCCCCGCGCACCGCGCCGAAACGGCGGCCGCGCAGCCGGAGACGCTGCCGCCGCGCCCGCCGTCGTTTGCATACCGCGTCTGGGACAGCGACATCTCGTATTCGTTCCGCACCTCGCCGGTGGCGATCATCGCCGGGCTTGTGGCGATCACGATCATCGTCATGGCGGTGCTGGCGCCGTGGATCGCGCCCTACAATCCCTACGATCCGTCGCAGCTGAACCTGATGGACGGCTTCACCCCGCCGATGGAGGAAAGCCCGTTCACCGGCAATGTCTACTGGCTGGGCACCGACAACCAAGGCCGCGACGTCTTCTCGACCATCCTCTACGGGGCGCGCATCTCGCTGTTCGTGGGCTTCGCCGCCGTCCTCTTCGCGATGGTGCTGGGGATCAGCCTGGGGCTGATCGCGGGCTATCGCGGCGGCTGGGTGGACAGCGTGCTGATGCGCGTCGCCGATGTGCAGCTGTCCTTCCCGTCGATCCTGATCGCGCTTCTGATCTTCGGCGTGGCGCGCGGCTTCATCCCGCCCGCCTATCGCGAGACGATGGCGATCTGGGTGCTGATCGT
>SLKW01000004.1 GCA_007134405.1 Paracoccaceae bacterium | reverse complement strand
CGCGCGCGCGGCCGAGGCGTTCGGCGTGCCCTTCTGCCTGTCGACCATGTCGATCTGCTCGATCGAGGACGTGGCCGAGCACACGACCAAACCCTTCTGGTTCCAGGTCTACACGCTCAAGGACGACGACTTCATGCGCCGGCTGTTCGAGCGCGCGAAGGCGGCGAATTGCTCGGCGCTGGTCATCACCGTCGATCTGCAGGTGCTGGGCCAGCGTCACCGCGACCTGAAGAACGGCCTTTCGGCCCCGCCGAAGCTGACCCCCGCCTCCATCGCGAATATGATGACCAAGGTGCAGTGGGGCCTTGGGATGCTGGGCACGAAGCGGCGCTTCTTCGGCAATATCGTGGGCCATGCGAAAGGCGTGACCGACCCGTCCTCGCTCAGTACCTGGACGAACGAGGCCTTCGATCCCTCGCTCGACTGGAAGCGCATCGCGCAGTTCAAGGACTGGTGGGGCGGCAAGCTGATCATCAAGGGGATCATGGAGCCCGAGGATGCGCGCCGCGCCGCCGAAGTGGGGGCCGATGCCATCGTCGTCTCGAACCACGGCGGGCGGCAGCTTGACGGCGCGCCCAGTTCGATCCGCATGCTGCCGCAGGTCATGGATGCCGTCGGCGACCGTATCGAGGTGCATCTCGACAGCGGCATCCGGTCGGGCCAGGATGTGCTCAAGGCGCTTTCCCTGGGGGCGAAGGGCACCTTTATCGGCCGCGCCTGGACTTATGGGCTTGGCGCGATGGGCGAGGCGGGCGTGACCAGGGCGCTGCAGGTCATCCACCGGGAGCTCGAACTGTCGATGGCGCTGTGCGGCGAGACCGACATCCGCAATGTCGGCCCGCACATGCTCTACGTCCCGCAGGGCTTTGCCGATCCGACCGTGCCGCTCTGACGGCGCGCCGGAACGGTTGCGCCGTTCGCGGGGCTGCCGGATACGGCCGTCCTCCGCCCCGGTCGCCGCCAGCCGCCCGCAAGTCTGGCAGCCGCCCGCAAGTCTGGCAGCCGCCCGCAAGTCTGGCAGACGCCCGCAAGTCTGGCAGACGCATGCCCAAAGGTGCGGATTCGTACCAAGTTAACGGTTCCAGATCCGTTCTCCCATGTTATCCTGACGTTCAACCTGCAGCTGTCTCTCGCGCTCACGCCCGTTGAGCAGGTTGATCCGGCACCGACCGAATGGGCGGGCGCGGTGAAAGGAGTGCGCAATGGCCGACGGAAACATTTCGGAGCACGAAACGGCGGCCACCCAACAGCAGCTTGATCCCAGACTCGCGGAAGCCGATCATCGGGTCGCCAATAGCCTCAACCTTGCCGCCACGATGCTGCGGATGCAGCGCGAACGCACCGACGACTGCGCCGTTCGAAACGCCATCCTCAGCGCCGAGACGCGCATTGTCAGCATCGCGAAGTTTCACGCCTATCTGCACCGGCGCGAACCGCAGGGACGGGTCGCCCTGGCGGATTTCCTGCGAGAGACGCTGCCGGAGGTCGGTGCCGCCCTCGGCCTGCACAGCCTGCTGGCGGTCAACGTCTCGGTGCCGTTGAACGTCCCCGAACGGGTGGCACGGCAGCTGATGATCGTCCTCAACGAACTGGCGCTGAACGCGCGCAAGCACGGCTATGGCGGCCAGGAAGGGGGCTGCTTTTCGGTCGAACTGGATGCCGACAGCGACGGCTTGCTGAAGATCAGCCTCCGTGACAGCGGCAACGGTCTTCCGGACGGGTTCGATCCGGAAAAGGCCGACGGCCTCGGACTCAAGATCGTGACGGCGCTGGTTCACGAACTCGGCGGCAGCTTCTCGTGCCATACGGATGGCGGCGCGCATTTCACGATTTCGATCCCCCTGGAGTGACCCCGAAGAGGCGCACGTACTCGGCTTCCGGTGGCCCGTAGATGTCCCCGGCGCAGTCCTCCATCCCCGCGCGATCGAGGATCTCGATGCAGCCGCGGGTCGCGCGAATCAGACCGCGGCCTTCCAGCAGATGGATCCCGGTGGTCACGCCGGCCCGCCGCACGCCGAGCATCACCAGGAATTCGTGCGTGAGCTCCAGGGAGTCGCCGTCGATCCGGTCGTGGCACATGAGAAGCCACCGGCAGAGGCGGCGTTCCAGCAGCGCCTTCGCGTTCGCCAGCGCCGTTTGCCCGCTCTGGATCAGCATGACCTTGACGAAGCGAAGGAATACCGGGCGCAGGGTCGCGCTTTCGGCCATCGCCTCGCGCAGCCGGTCGCTGACGATCCGCTGACCTACGCCCGCCAGCTGCATGAAGCATTCGTCGGGTGAGCGGTCGTCGTCCAGAACCACGCAGAGCCCCGACATCCCGTCGCGCCCGAACAGCCCGACCTCGGCCCGCCGGTCCCGGCCCGCCCTGGCGACGGTCGAGGCCAGACCGGAATCCGGAAAGTAGACATGGGCGACGGGCTCGTGCGGTGGCTCCAGCACAAAACGCTGGGCGAGGTCCACGGGCTCCAGATGCCGGGCAAGCAGCGCGGCATCCCCGGCCGAGAGGGCCCGGAGGAGGATATTTCTGGATGGAAGCCGTGATGACATTGCGCCTGACCGAGTTGGGGCAAGAGCGCGGGAATGTCCCTCAGCTGCCTGCGCCCTGGAAAACCGGCAGGCAATGACTAATGGTATCACAGTTCCGTGGAAATCGCCATCTTCGTCGCGGCAATCGGCCGCCGCGGTGATTGCGGCGCCCGGTCACTGCAGGCCGGTCTGCGTGACGCAAAAGGGCCGGGCATGCAGCCCGGCCCCGAAGGTGCATCCAGAAATGGGCGCGGCGCGATCAGGCCGCCGTCGGGCGAATGATGATCTCGACGCGGCGGTTCTGCGCGCGGCCCGCGGCCGTGGCGTTCGACGCGACGGGCTGCTGCGGCCCCATGCCCTGGGTGACGACGCGGCTGCCGGGCACGCCGTTCTGGATCAACTCGGCCGCAACCGCATCGGCGCGGCGCTCCGACAGGCGCAGGTTGTAGTCGAGCGACCCGGTGCTGTCGGTGTGGCCGACGACCCGGATGATGCTGTCGGGATTGCGCCGCAGATTGGCGGCGATGATTTGCAGGTCGGCGCGCAGATCGGGGCGCAGCGCTGCGCTGTCGACGGCGAACAGGATGTCCTGCGGCATCGTCACGACGATTTCCTGCCCGGTGTTGCGCACGTCGGTGCCCGGGCCCAGGTCGCGGCGCAATTCGGCCGCCTGGCGATCCAGAACCTGGCCAATGATGCCTCCGCCAAGCGCACCCGCCGCCGCGCCGACCGCCGCCGCCGGAACCCGGTCGCCCGAGCGCGCGGTCGTGGCGCCGATGAGCGCGCCGACGCCGGCGCCGG
>SLKW01000165.1 GCA_007134405.1 Paracoccaceae bacterium | reverse complement strand
TCCGGCTCAACTCTTCCTTCGTTTCGGACCCCCGGCGCTCCTCAGCATAACTTTTTAGGACAGTGAGCGGTGCGGTGACAGCATGTGCTCCGCTCTCTATGGAGCTGTGTACATGCTCAACAGTCCGAATACTGGCCGCAAGGACATGGACATGGCTTCGGATATCTCTGTACTGCCTGACTATATTCTCCACCAAATCCATTCCCCGCTCACCCCGGTCCTCGAGACGCCCAATGAACGGTGATATCAAAACAGCACCGGTATCTGCACCAACCGTAGCGGCATGGACGGCGACTGCCTGCTCTTGGGTAAAGCAGAGGGTCATGTTAAGCCGGACACCTTCGCCACTCAGTACCGCCGCCGCCTTAAGACCTTCATGCGTAATAGGAAGCTTGATATAGGGATCTGGCATCCACTGCATGAACTGCCGAGCTTCCTCTATCATTTTCTCAGCTGTTGTATCCTTATCGGCATACACCTCGATAGATATAGCCCCGTCAGGAATGAGGGCGTGGATCTCCTGAATGATCTCCCGGTAATACGAAAGCACCATCTCCTCCGAGCACTGTACCCCGTCCGCGCGACAGCGCGCTACCGTAGGGTGCTTCGCCACTAACGAGGGATTGGTGGTCTGGCCGTCCAGATAGCCCAGAGCACTCAAGGTCTCTTTGGTCTCGTGCGGGTCGCCGCTGTCTAAAAATATACGTGAACTGTTTGTCATAGTAATTACTTCTCTTTTAAGCGCCGACGCACTTCTTTAATAATAGCATCGACAGAGATGCCGCAGTGATCCATAACCTCTTCCGGTGATCCGCTCCGCGGCTCTTTTTCAACCGAAAGCGACGTTACCGGAATGGCAGTATCGGACAGTGCGGCCGAAACCGCCTCACCTATACCGCCTGCGGCATAGTGATCCTCCACGGTTATAATACCTCCGGTCTCTTTCCCCGCCTTTTTTAAGGTCTTTACATCAAGCGGCTTTACACTAAAGAGGTCAATGACCCGAAGAGAGATCCCTTCCTGTGAAAGACGTTTATACGCATCAACCGCGCTGTGAAGCGTAACCCCTGCACCCACAACAGTTATGGAATCATTAGAGCTTCGCTTGAGAACGGAGCATTTACCGATAGTAAACTTCTCGGCCTTGTTCTGCGAATACAGCACCGGGGTTTTCATGCGTGTTGTACGGATATAGGTAATTCCTGTGTGCAACAGCGCCTGCTCAATAAGGATCTGCGCCGACATGGCGTCAGACGGGTACAGCACCACACTGTCGCGAAGCGATCTAAACAGCGCGATGTCCTCAAGCCCCATCTGCGAGGCACCGTCGTAGCCGATAGAGACACCTGCGTGCGATCCGACAAAGAGCGCATTCATGCCGCTGTACTGGCTCATCCTGATCTGATCAAAGGCGCGAGTCAAAAAGGCGGCAAAGGAAGAGACACACGGCTTGGCACCGCGACGAGAGAACCCAAGCGCGGCCCCGACCATGTTCTGCTCCGCTATGAACATCTCAAAAAACCGTCCGGGGTCACTCTCTTTTACCTTTTCTGACCGAGTTGAGTTACTTACCTCGGCATCCAGTACAACCATTTCGGGAAACTGCGGGTTCGACAAAATGAGCACGCAATCATCGTCCCGTGATGTCCCATCCACGAAGAACGCTTGGGTTGCATCTGCGACACGCCCCTTGAACGCAGGGCTTCCTATTGCCCTTATAGTGCCAACTTCGAGAGCGCCGCCAAGTCTGGAAGAGCAGGTTTCGACAATATCGATTATATGCTCTTCAAAGTCCAACCTCATAAGGTGGGCTCTTTTTTAGCCAGAAAGATAATTGAATTGGACAGGGCGAGTCGTAGGCCGTCCGGAAGTTTGGCCAAAATGCGATCTCGCCTTCCAAGCTTCACGGGCTTCGATGAAAAGAAAGAAGACGTCGAGAAATCGCATGGCCTCCCCATGAAGAGAGGGTATCGAGCGTCCGGAAAGGCGAACAATGGCCTTAAGTCCGCAAATCCAGCACTTCTCAGATGCTTCCGCAATTCGCGCCATGAATGCAGATACCCAGTCGGATGGCCTAGATCAGCCTTGGCTGCGACCCTTCTTTGGATCAATCGCGGAAGGGCGCTGCCAAAACGTATACCGAGATGCTCATCCTCTGCCCCTAAGAGGTATTTGAATGCAAACCTGTTCTTTGTAGACAAAAAGAGCCGGCCCCCGGGGCGCAACACACGCCTGATTTCCTTTAACACCGCTTGATGAAATTCATCCGGATCGTCCTGTGATCGACCCGCGCACCATTCCAGCACGTAGTTCGACACAACAACATCAAAGGCGTCATCGTCGTAAGGAAGGCGTCCACTTGCGCCACCCGCTGTAACATGGACATTGTGCAGCCCGTCTTGACTGCACCACAGCTTTGAAAACTTAGCTTGAAACTCTACGACCTCAAGAGCATTGACGCTTCGGCACCTTTTCGCGATTTTTCTCGTATGCTGCCCCATACTGCTTCCAATTTCCAGGACGTCGTCAGACGGTGCAAGGTCCAAGAAATCAATGTACTTTTCTCGAATGGGGTCCGTCAGGTATTGCACATTGTGATTGTGCTCCTCCAGCGCCGCAATGCACCCAATGGATCGCGCGTCTGAAAGGAGTGACTGGGCTCGTTCTAGAACTTTGATATCTTCAATCTCCGAGAGGTCAGCGAGTATGCGGATATGCTCTGCTTCTGTTGTCTTGTCATTCATACTCTGGGCGACTCCTATCAATTCACGTTTTCTGCGAGAGCAAATGCGGGCGTACAGCACGCTCCTCTACTTCGTGGGTCCACTTATACATCTTCTCTGGGTCCTGTGACGTGCTAAACCAGAGCGGGAAGACCGCGTGAGATGCAAATCCGCGCTACCTTTGCATCGTCATAGCTGTTGCTGGCGTTGAAAATCAAGCGTCGGCGCGCCTCCTTTGTAGGCGTAGGGTATCCTGCGCGAGTGTACTCGTAGCTTCGAGAGCCGTTGGATCCCTCAAATCAACAACGAACACCTGCCCGATAGAATGGCTCAAGCCAAGCCAAGCCCGTCATTCCCAAACATTCCCAATAGCTTGAGGACTCGTTCCATGCGATTCTTCCGCCCATGCGGACCTTTCTTCATCGCCTTCTCGGCCTCGCGCGCGCTCGCGGCTTCGACGCTGCGGGTGGCGGGCGGCGTTGGGAGGGGGCGCGGACGGTCGATGGGCTGAACACGGCGATCCTCGCGGGCGCGACCACGGCGGCGCGGCGAGCCGCGTGGTATGCGCGGAACAACCCGTGGGTCGCGGCGGCGGTGGACAGCCTG
>SLKW01000168.1 GCA_007134405.1 Paracoccaceae bacterium | reverse complement strand
CGTAGCCCGCGCCCTTGGCGGCGGTGAAGACGCTCTCGGCAAGAGCATCCGCCAGAACCAGCGTCTCGCCCGGCTGCGCGGTGCTGCCCTCGGGCGCCTCGGTCACGCGGTAGAGGCCGTATTCGATCTCGGGATTGAAGGCGACGGCGCGGTTCTGCGGGATCGTCCAGGGCGTGGTCGTCCAGATCAGCACCGCTGATCCGGGCAAGTCTGGCGGCAGGATGTCCTCGCCCTCAAGGAATTCTCTCACTGACGATGAGACGGGAAACCGCACCCAGACCTGATGGCTCGTGTGCTCGTGATACTCGACCTCGGCCTCGGCAAGCGCGGTCTTCTCCACGGGCGACCACATCACCGGCTTCGAACCCTGGTAGAGCGTGCCGTTCATCAGGAAGGTCATGAACTCGCCGGCGATCACCGCCTCGGCGTGGTAATCCATCGTCAGGTAGGGCTTTTCCCAGTTGCCGATCACGCCGAGGCGCTTGAATTCCTCGCGCTGGACCTCGATCCAGTGTTCGGCGAAGCGGCGGCATTCCTGGCGGAAGGCAACGACATCCACCTCGTCCTTGTTCTGGCCCTTGGCGCGGTACTGCTCTTCGATCTTCCATTCGATGGGCAGGCCGTGGCAGTCCCAGCCGGGCACGTAGCGCGAATCGAAGCCCATCATCTGGCGCGAGCGGACGACGAAATCCTTGAGCACCTTGTTGAGCGCGTGGCCGATATGCAGGTGACCGTTCGCATAGGGCGGGCCGTCGTGCAGCGTGAAGGGCGCGCGTCCCTCCTTGGCGCGCAGGCGGTCGTAGACGCGCAGCTTCTCCCACCGGGCCAGCCAGTCGGGTTCGCGCTGCGGCAGGCCAGCCCGCATCGGGAAGTCGGTCTCGGGCAGAAAAAGCGTGTCGCGATAATCGATTGTCGCGGCGTTCTGGTCGGTCGTCGTCTCGGCGGGCATGGGAAAACCTTTGGCGAAAGCGGGGCAACGGCGGCGGCGCGAGGTCTCGCACCTGATCCCGGCGGCTCGATCAGAGCGCCGGGCGACTAATTCGGGATATCGCCGCGCGGAGGGTCCACATGGCCTGCCTTATAGGCACGCGTCGGGCGCGGGTCCAGAGGGACGGATTTCGGCGCGAAATCGCTTGCAATCCGGGCGGATGCACAGACTATTACCACATGAAAGCAACTGCCGAATCGCTCCAGCCGATCTCGCTGGAAATCCCGTCGGGCAAGGACTACTACGAGCGCTCGCTCACCGTCGCGCTTCTGCGCGCGCGCGAGGTGACGATGCGGCGTTTCAAGCGTTTCGCCGATGCCCATGACCTGACGCTGCCGCAATGGCGGGTGATGCGCGCTTTGGCCGACGGCGAGCCGCTGGATGCGGGCACCTTGTGCCAACGCTGCGTGATCCTGCCGCCGTCGCTGACGCGCATCCTGCGAGCGCTGTGCGAACGCGGGTTGACCCGGACCGTGCCCAGTTCCGACGCGCGCCGGCACACGGTTGCGCTGACGCCGAAGGGCCGATCGCTGTTCGAATCGCTGGTCATCCAGTCCGAAGGAACGCGGCGCGAGATCGAGGAGGCGTTCGGCACCGACCGGATGCACCTTCTGCTCGATCTGCTCAACGATCTGCGCGTGGTTACCGAAGCGTTGCCCGAGCGGGATTATCCGCCGCAACCCTGAGCCGGTTCAGGCCCGCCCCGCCGTTGCGGAAAGGGTGCGCGGGTCGACACCGATGGACTGGAGCGCGGCGCGCCACTGCTCCTCGCCCGGGGCGTCGACGAAAATCAGCGTCTCGCGCGCGTCGCAGGTGAGCCAGGCGTTTTGCGCCAATTCCTCTTCCAGCTGGCCGCCGCCCCAGCCGGCATACCCCAGCGCCAGGATCCAGGCCGAGGGGCCCTCGCCCCGGCCGATGGCGGTCAGCACCTCGGTCGAGGCGGAAAGCGCAAGCCCCTCGGGGAGGGGCTGGGATGGCCCGGCATCGGACAATTCATTGCGATGCAGAACGAAGCCGCGCGCGGGCTCGACCGGGCCGCCCAGAAGCACGGGACGGTCCTCGATCAGGCCGTCGGCGGGGATCGAGAGCTGATTGAGCACTTCGGCCACGCGCAGGTCCGGCACCGGGCGGTTGACGACCAGGCCGAAGGCCCCCTCGGCGGAATGGGCGCAGAGATAGATGAGGCTGCGCGAGAAGCGCGGATCGCCCATCGCGGGCGTCGAAATCAGCATCTTGCCGGTCAGGTCGAACTCCATGCTGCGAGTGTGCAGCGGGTGGGCGCGAAAGCCAAGGGGGGATGCAACTGTGGCGCGACAGGGCGGACGCTTCGCCAAGATGTGACTTCATCTTGCCGCCGAGGCTGCTAAGCAGACCGTCATGCCACGTCCCGTTCATAACCGCCTTTCAGCCCTGACGGCCCTTGCTGCATTGATCGCGTTGCAGGCGGCACTGGCGTCGCAAGCCGTGGCGCAGGGGTTGCGGGCGCTGCCGGCGCAGATCGAACATGTCGAGTTGCGGCCCGGCTGGCAGACCGAAGACGGCCAGCATATGGCGGCTTTGCACCTGCGGTTGGCGGAGGGGTGGAAGACGTATTGGCGCATTCCGGGCGAGGCGGGGATTGCGCCGCAGTTCGACTGGTCGCGGTCGCAGAATGCGGCGTCAGTGCGGGCGCGATGGCCGCGGCCGGTGGTTTTTGCGCAGAACGGGTACCAGAGCATCGGCTATGTGCGCGAGCTGGTGTTGCCACTGGAAGTGACGCCGGACCGCGCGGGGCGGCCGGTGGTGCTGCAGGGCGAGATCACCATCGGGATCTGCGACGAGATCTGCATTCCGGTCGACCTGTCGCTCAATCAGGTGCTGCGCGCTGGCGCGCCGCAGGATGCGGTGATCGCCGCCGCGCTGCGCGACGGGGCGACGGCGGCGGCCGATGCCGGGCTGCAGGAGATCACCTGCGCGATCACGCCCGGCGACGGGTATATCACGCTGAAAATACGTGCAGATCTGCCACGTCAGGGCGGCGCGGAGACGCTGGTGGCGGAGCTGCCCGGCACCGATTACTGGATCAGCCAGGCGGCCAGCCGGCGCGAGGGGGATGCGCTGGTGTCCGAGGCGCGGATCCGCGCGCCGGGCGGCGGCGCAGTCGGGATCGAACGGGGGGCGGTGGCCTTCACCATCCTGACCGAGACGCAGATGCTGACGCATCGCGGCTGCACGTCCGGCGGGTAGGTCCGCAGGGCCGCGATCCGGGCTTCGGTGGTTTATGAAAGTTTGACGCGGAGTGCGGAGGTGCGTGTCCCGGCAGCGGGCGGATCGGGGCGTCTGCCTTGTTTTGTTGGGATTCCGG
>SLKW01000379.1 GCA_007134405.1 Paracoccaceae bacterium | reverse complement strand
TCTGAATTTCGTCGCCGAAACGACGCACCGGCCCGACGAACAGGACTTCGTCGGCGCGCTGACCCGGCTGCGCTCGGAAGGGTGCGAGATCGTCACCCAGGCGGTGGGCGTGCGCGCCGGGATCACCATCGTCGGCACGGCCAAGCGTCTGGGCTGGGACGACGTGAAGTTCCTGACCTCCTCAGCCGGGTTCCTGGAGGCCGTGGCGCAGGTGCCGGGCGGTGTGACCGAAGGGCTTTATGCGGCGGCGGGCTGGGTGGACCTGGTCGCGCGGGCAGGCGATCCCGCAGTCGACGAGTTCATGGCCGAATATGAGGAGCGCTTCGGCCATCCCGCGGGTGGATTCGCGATGCTGGGCTACACCGCGGCGCGGCAGATGGTCATGGCGCTGGAAGCCGCAGGCGAGGACCTGACGCTGGAGAGCTTCATGGAGGGGATGCACTCCATCGACTACCATGACGAACTTCTGGACGTGCAGATCACCTACACGCCCGACGATCATCAGGGCGGCAACGACATCACCATCTCGATCGTCGAGGACGGCGCCTGGAAGCTGCTCGAGCGGCTCTGAGCTCCGTATGACATGCCAGGGGGTCGCCGAGGCGGCCCCCTTTTTTCGTGAGCGGCGAAAACGAATTCGTGACTTGCCCCGGAAAAACATTGCGGCTTAGCGGCAAGGCCGCGTTTTTCAAGCGCATTTTCCGAGGCATTTTTCCACGGGGCGGATCATCCGGTGCGAGTTTGGCGCGTAATTCCCGGTGTTGCTTCAAGATCGAAGCGCTAACCAAGGGAGACGTTCATGCTTCGCAAGACACTCGCCACCACCAGCCTGATTGCCCTCATCGGCGCGCCGGCGCTGGCCGACAGCCATCAGGCCGACATCGTCGACACCGCGATCGAGGCCGGCCAGTTCGAGACGCTGATCGCCGCCGTTCAGGCCGCGGGACTGGAAGAGACGCTGCGCGGCGAAGGGCCGTTCACGGTCTTCGCGCCCACCGACGATGCCTTTGCCGCCCTGCCCGAGGGCACGGTCGAGGCGCTGCTCGAGGACATTCCGACGCTGACCTCGATCCTGACCTATCACGTCGTGCCGGGCGCTGTCCTTTCCGGCGCGCTGACCGACGGGATGGTTGCAGAAACCGTTCAGGGTCAATCGGTTACCTTTACGGTACGCGGCACGGTTCAGGTTGACAGCGCGACCGTCGTCACCCCGGACATCGAAGCATCGAACGGCGTGATCCACGTCATTGACTCGGTGCTCATGCCTGAGTGACCATGACCCTGCGCCGCCGCCTTGCGCGGCGGTTGCTACGGTCGGGTGCCCCTGCCAGACGCATGTCAGCATTCGATCGGGAAGACCCCGCCGTACTCTCTCCCGGCGGGGTCTTTTGCTGTCTGGAGGGTGCCGGACAGGGGGCGTTGCAGGAGGTTCGGGGTGGCGGGACCGGCGCGGGCGACGTGGTGTTGCGGGCCGCTGGCAAGCGTATGGCAAGCGTATGGCACGCGGGTGGCACGCGGGTGGCAAGTGGGTGGCAGAAGCGCGCGGTGGGGTCCGAGGCCGTTAACCCCGCGGCGGGCGTGCGAGTGCCGCGCGGTGCGCCCGCCGGGGTCGCCCGCAGGTGCCGCCGAGGGGGCGTGACGGCCTGAAGCCTGGGGTTGGCGCCATCCGTGGCGCGGCGGTCGGTCGCCCGTCAGCCGCCCCCGCGCGCGCGTTCCGCGTGACTGGAAGACCCCGCCATGAGATGTCGTCGAAGCGCCCGCCCCGGCCAGGACCGCGCGGCGGCGAGCGCCGGGTCGACGGCGTTGCGGGCCTGGGGCGGTCGGGCGCAATGACCCGCCCCCGGCCCAGGGTTCCGAGGCGCAGCATCAGACCTCTTCGACGTCGAGGACACCGGGCAGGACGCGCAATTCGCCGCGCAGGCGGGGCGTCAGGGGCAGAAGGTCGCCGATCTCGAGTTCGATCTCGCCGCCGGTGGCGGGGTCGGGGACGCAGAAGTAGAGCGGGCCTTGCGACTTGCGCGGCGCGGCATCGCCGCGGTGGCGGTCCAGGACCTGGGCGAGTTCGGGCACGACGCTGCATTCGGCGATCCGCACGCGCAGCCCCGCCGCCCCGGCATCGGCGACGACCGCATCGACCGGCTGCGCGCCGCGCGCGAGCAGCTTCAGCGTATCGGCCTCCATCGTCGCCTCAACCGACAGGACGACATTGCTGCCCGGCTCCAGGTGGGTGCGCGCGGCCTCGAGCACGTCGGAAAAGACCGTGACCTCGTAGAGCCCGGTCGGATCGGAGAGCTGCACGAAGGCGAAGCGGTTGCCGCGCGCCGACTTGCGCTCCTGCCGCGAGGAGACCGACCCGGCGATGCGACCGACGAAGGGGCCACGCTCGGCCCGGCGGGTAACCTCGGCCAGGGTCAGCACGTCCTTTCGCTTGAGGGGGCCGGCATAGTCGTCGAGCGGATGGCCGGACAGGTAGAAGCCCACCGCCTGATGTTCGGCCGCGAGGCGCTCCATCGGCAGCCAGTCGGGGGTGGCGGCCAGGCGCGGGGGCGGCAGGTCGTCGCCGCCCGCCCCGAAGAGCGAGACCTGGGCCGAGGCGGCGGCCTCGTGCACCGCGGCCGAAAAGGCGGTGAGCGCGTCGAGGCTGTCGAAGACCCGCTTGCGGTTGCGCTCCAGCCCGTCGAAGGCCCCGGCGCGGGCGAGCATCTCGAGCGGGCGCTTGCCGATGCGCTTGAGGTCCACCCGGCGGGCGAAATCGGTCAGGTCGGCGAAGGGCCGGTCGCCGCGCGCCGCGGCGATCAGCTTCATCGCCTCGACGCCGACATTCTTGAGCGCGCCCAGTGCGTAGACCAGCGCGCCGTCCGCGACCGAGAAGGTGGCCTGCGAGCGGTTGACGCAGGGCGGGATCACGGGGATGTCCATCCGGTCGACCTCGCGCTTGTAGACGGCGAGCTTGTCGGTCAGGTGGATGTCGCAATTCATCACCGCGGCCATGAATTCGACCGGGTAGTTCGCCTTCAGATACGCGGTCTGGTAGCTGACCACGGCATAGGCGGCGGCGTGCGACTTGTTGAAGCCGTAGTTGGCGAACTTCTCCAGCAGATCGAAGACCTCGCCCGCCTTGGCCTTGTCGACGCCGTTGGCGATGGCCCCCTCGATGAACTTGGGGCGCTCTTTCGCCATTTCCTCGGCGATCTTCTTGCCCATGGCGCGGCGCAGGAGGTCCGCGCCGCCGAGCGAGTAGCCCGCCATGACCTGCGCGATCTCCATCACCTGTTCCTGGTAGACGATGATGCCCTGCGTTTCCTTCAGGATGTGGTCGATCGAGGGGTGGATC
>SLKW01000260.1 GCA_007134405.1 Paracoccaceae bacterium | reverse complement strand
CGATGCCCGACGACCACGCCACCTCCACGAGTCCGGCACGCACCGCGTACAGCGTCCAGCCGCCACACGAGATGGTGGCGAAGCTCGCCCCGGTGACGGACACGCCACCGATCTCGCTCGACCGAAGCACCGCGACCACCTGCGGGACCACGCACGCTGTGACGAGGACCGCCGCGATCACGCCGATCGCTGACACGCCACGCTCCTTCGGATCGCTGTCCGTGAGGACCGTGGCGACACCCCCGCACAGCTCGGTCACAGGTGGCGCACACAGCAGATCCCGATCGACGCGCCTCGGCTGGAGCGGGCAGACCTGGGTGATCGCTGGCTCGGGTGAGGCGCTGTCGTGTCCCTTTCCTCCCCGCAGCGACTTCGTTACGGTGGTCGGTCACGTTGACACGCGCGACGCATGCGGGCCGCGCAGGGAGGGCAAGGTGGCTTCGGCCTCGCCGTGGACCGTCACGTTGATCGTGACCGAGGTCCCACCACCGGTGCCTGGCCCGGGGAGCAGCGTGGCGTGACGGAGAGGTCGAGCTTGCTCGAGCAGGCGCAGGCCGCCTACGGGCTTCGCGATTGGGTTGCAGCCCGCGACGCTTACGACGCCGTAGCCGCTGCCGGTGAGCTCGACGCCGAGGACCGTTACGCGCTGGGCCGGTGCTGCTGGCGGCTCGGGGACGTCGAGGCGGGGACGCGTCATCTCGCGGAGGCGCACCGGGTCGTGCTGGATGGGGGCGACCCTGCCCTGGCAGCCCACATCGCCCTGGACCTCGGCATCTTCACGCTGCTGCGCGGCGACGAGCCCGTCGGCTCGGGCTGGCTGGCGCGTGCGGCGAGGTTGGCGGAGCCGCTGCCCGAGGGGCCGATCCACGGCTACCTCGCGCTGGTGCTGGAGGTGGAGCCGGAGTTCGCGGACCCGAACGACGGTGACGTTGTCGACGCCGCACGCCGGGTGCAGGAGCTGGGACGCCGCCACCGGGATGCGACCCTGGTCGCCTCGGGTCTGCACGGTGAGGGCCGGGCACGCGTGCGGGCGGGAGAGGTCGCCGCGGGGCTCGCGCTGATGGACGAGGCCATGACGGCGGTGCTGGCCGGCGAGGTCGACGAGGACTTCGCCGGCAACCTGTACTGCACCACCATCGCGACCTGTCACGATCTCGGCGACCTCCACCGCATGGTCCGGTGGACGCAGGCCTACCAACGTTGGATCGACGCGAGCCCCTCTGCAGGGTTGTTCGCGGGGGACTGTCGCGTCCATCGGGCGCAGCTGTTCCTGCTGCGCGGCGAGTGGGGCGACGCCGAAGCGGAGGCGACCCGCGCCTGCGAGCAGCTCGCCGGCATCTCCACGATCAACGCCGGGGAGGCGTGGTACGAGCTCGGCGAGGTGCGCCGCTGTCGAGGCGATCTGCACGGCGCCGAGGAGGCCTACGAGATCGTCCACCGGCTCGGTGTGGACCCGCAGCCAGGACTGGCGCTGCTGCGGCTCGCACAGGGGCGCACCTCGGCTGCGGCAGCGGCGATCGCCGCTGCGCTGCTGGCCTGCGGGCAGGATCAGGTGCGCCGCGCGGCGTTGCGCGTCGCACAGATCCGGATCGCGGTCGCCGTCGGGGACCAAAAGGTGGCCGAGGAGGCGTGCGACGAGCTCGAGGAGTTCGCCGCCAGGGCGGTCGGCCCCAGCCTCGCAGCCCAGGCCACGACCGCTCGCGGGGCCGTGGCGCTCGCCGGGCACCGTCCCGACCAGGCGCTGGGGCCGCTGCGGACAGCCGCGCGGACGTGGCATGAGCTGGACGTGCCTTACGAGGCTGCCCGCACCGGGGTCCTGCTCGCCCGTGCTTACGCAGCCATGGGCGACCACGACGCTGCCGACCGGGAGCTCGCGGCAGCGGCGCCGGTCTTCGCGCGACTGGGCGCACAGCTCGATGCAGCCGAGGTTGCCGCGTTGCAGGGCGATGCGCCGCGACCCGGCGGGTTGTCCGACCGCGAGATCGAGGTGCTGGCGCTCGTTGCGGAGGGCCGCAGCAACCCGGAGATCGCCGAGACGCTGGTGATCAGCCGGCGCACCGTCGCTCGGCACGTGTCGAACATCTTCAGCAAGCTCGGCGTGTCGTCACGTACCGAGGCCGCCCGCTTCGCCTTCGACCACGGGCTGCTTCCTGGTGACCCGCACTGACCGCCCCGTCCGGGCCTGGCGGGGCATGGGTCAGGATGCCCATGCGCGGTGACGCGGCGTTTGGTCACGCCGACCGATGCGGCCAGGGTGGGTGCTCCTGCATCGTGGATCACGTCGAGCTCGGACGGACTGGAGACCGTCCGCCGGGCTGGCACCCATCCACGACCAGGAGCGAGAAGATGACCATCGGTATCGTGACCGACCGAACACACCGCGCCGTCTCCCCCGACGGCACGACGATCGTGGGCCGCGTACGCGGCGACGGCCCCCCACTGGTGCTCGTGCACGGGGCCATCGCCGACGGGCTGTCGGAGTGGGGTGAGCTGGTGCCCCTGCTCGTCGACCGGTTCACCTGCTACCTCCCGGACCTGCGCGGGCGGGGCCTCAGCGACGATCACCCCGACCACTCGCGAGAGGCCCGGGTGCAGGACGTCGTGGCCTTCGTGGAGAGCATCGGTGGGCCGGTCGGACTGGTCGGTGCCTCGGGCGGGGCAGTGGTGTGCCTTGGCGCTGCGGCCCGTACCGATGTGCTCGCCGCGCTGTCGGTGTTCGAACCTCCGGTGTACGAGGTGATCGATGCCGACACCCTGGCACGGTTCCAGGCGTCCATCGATGCGTTGGCTGCAGGCATCGCGAACGATCGGCCCCTTGAGGCCGTCCGGCCCTTCCTCGAGCTGGTCGCCAACGAGGAGGAAGTGGCGGCGCTCGCCGCAGACGACAATGCGATGGACGACCTCGCCGCCTACCTCCCCGCGGACCTTGCGGAGTTCCGCGAGACGGTCACCCCCGAGGGACCCAGCCCGACCGCAGCAGAGGTCCTGGCCCGCATCGAGGCACCGACCCTGCTGCTGCACGGCTCGCGGACCGCGGCGCAGTCGTGGTTCCTATCCGCGACCCGCTTCGTCGCGCACCACGTCACCGGTGTCACCGTGCGCGAACTGGTCGGCATCGGGCACTTCGGTCACGTCCTCGCACCCGAGCGGATCGCCGCCGAACTCGTCCCCTTCTTCGAACCCCCCATGGGACAGGATGATGCATGATGAACGAGGAGCGCATCCATCGAACCCGCTCCGAGGACGGCACCGAGCTCGTCGGCCGGGTGTCCGGACAGGGGCCACCCCTGGTCCTCGTGCCCGCGGGCCCGGGCGACAGCGAGACCACCTGGCGGTTCG
>SLKW01000322.1 GCA_007134405.1 Paracoccaceae bacterium | reverse complement strand
CGCAAGCGGGGGGTGCAGGACGCGCTGGAGCCCGTTGCGCAGGGCGTGATCGAGAAGGTGCGGCTGCTGGCCTTCGACGAGATGCAGATCACCGACATCACCGACGCGATTATCGTGGGGCGGCTGTTCGAGAAGCTCTTCGCGGCGGGGGTGATCGTCGTGACCACCTCGAACCGTCCGCCCGGGGATCTTTACAAGGACGGGCTCAATCGCGCGCTGTTCCTGCCCTTCATCGACCTACTGCGGAGCCGGATGGACGTCGTCGAACTGGAAAGCGAGACCGACTACCGCCAGCACCGACTGGCGGGCGTGCAGGTCTATTTTCATCCCGCCGATGCGGGCGCGCGCGACGCCATCGACACGCTCTGGCAGGAACTGACCGGCGCCGATCCCGGCGCGCCGCTGGAATTGACCGTCCAGGGCCGCAAGGTCGCGCTGTCGCGCCACCACAACGGCGTCGCCCGCGCCGATTTCTGGGAATTGTGCGGCCGCCCGCTGGGACCGGCCGATTACCTGGAGATCGCGCGCCACCTGCGGCTTCTGATCCTGGAGCACATCCCGCGGCTGTCGGCGGCGAACTACAACGAGGCCAAGCGCTTCGTGACGCTGATCGACACGCTCTACGAGGCGCGCGTGCAGCTGATCGCCAGCGCCGCCGACGCGCCCGAGAAGCTCTATTTCGAGGGCGCCGGGGCGTTTGAGTTCGAGCGCACCGCAAGCCGACTGCGCGAAATGCAGGCCGCCGACTGGGCCGCCCAGCCCGCGCCGGGCTGATCCCCGTCCCGCCCGGCGGCAGCGTCGTCGGTTTCACGCTGCGCGACAGGGTGACGGCGGGCTCCCGCCCCTCGTCAGGCTGTGCGTGCCGCACGAACCTTCCTCGCGTTGGGCCGGGCGCCGCGCCCCTGCGGGGCGCGGCGCAGGGGGACGTGCCGCCGATGCTCCGCCCCGCCCGGACGGACAGCGGCCGATCGGCGGACGTGTCGGGGCAGGGTGGTCTCGGTGCGAGAGCCATGCTTACATGTCGGGAAAATCAATGGGGGGCTCCGCACGTCCGGAACCCCCCATCTCCCCACGTGCCCTTCGCACCACACGTGTAACTGGAATTCGGTCCGGACCGTCCTGGCCCACATCCGGAATTTGCCCGATTCGAGCGCCGCGGGCAAATCGGAAATGCGCGGGATTTGAAGCAATTGCGCCAAGCCCTGCGGCGGATCGGGGGGCGGGCAAAGTGCAGTCGATGACCCCGGTCGCGCTGCTCGGATCATGCCCTGGGGTGCCCGAGGCAAAAGTTTCAATGCGGTTAACAGATTCGAATTATAGAGCCTTTCCAATGACTTGCCTGAGTGCGCAAATTTGCGCACCGGCCGGGTCAGGGTCAGAAGCGTTCGGCGCGCAGGATATGCGTGTCGGTGACGCTGACCACGCCGATATGGTCGGTCAGAACCGGAAACAGCGCCTCGAGCAGGCTGTCGAGCCGGCCGGGCGCGATCAGGCAGATCACCGCGATCATCCCCGAGGCGCGGCCGACCATCCCCTCGCGCGTCCAGCGCCCCGACCGGCCCGACCCGCCGAGCACCGGCAGGATGGTGAAGCCGCTCACCCCGGCCTCTTCGAGGACGCGGACGACCTGCTTCTCCATCACCGCCTCGATGATGACCTCCACGCGCTTGGCGTCGTGCATCTGCATGTCTCAGCCTCCGGCAAGTGTCTGGGAAATCGCCATGTAGAGCGGGATGCCCAGGGTCAGGTTGAAGGGAAAGGTGATGCCCAGCGCCAGCGTCAGGTAAAGCGCCGGGTTCGCCTTGGGCAGGGCCACGCGCATCGCTGCCGGCACCGCGATGTAGCTGGCCGAGGCCGAGAGGGTCATCATCACCGCGACGCCGCCCGCCGACAGCCCCAGCCCCAGCCCCGCCGCCAGCCCGAAGGCCGCGCCCACCAGCGGCATGACCAGCCCGAAGGCCACCACACCCGGCGTCACCACGCGCCCCGCCTTGCGCAATTCGCGCCCCGCGACGATGCCCATGTCCAGAAGGAAAAGGCACAAGACCCCCTTGAAGGGCGCGACGATGAAGGGCGCGACCTCGGCCATGCCGCGCTCGCCGGTGATCCAGCCGATGGCGAAGGCGCCCAGCAGCAGCACGATGGAGCCGTTGAGCAGGATCTCGCGCCACAGGTCCTTGTCCATCTTGCCGCCCGCGCCGCCGCGCACCGCCAGCCACAGCGCCGAGACGATGGCCGGTGCTTCCATCGCGGCGGCGACGGCGACCATGTAGCCCTCGTGCGCGATACCGCCCGCGGTCAGCAGCGAGGTCGCCGCGACGAAGGTCACGATGGAGATGGAGCCGTAATGCCCCGCCACCGCCGCCGCATCGGTGACCGAAACCCCGCGCGCCAGGATACGCAGCAGCGCGAAGGCCACGAACGGCAGGACGAAGGACAGGACCACCCCGACCACCACCGCCAGCCCCAGGCTCAGGTCGGCGCCGTGCTGCGACACGCTCGCCCCGCCCTTGAAGCCGATGGCGAAGAGAAGATAGAGCGACATCCCCTTCGCGATCGCCTCGGGGAAGGTCAGGTCCGACCGCGCCAGGGACGCGGCAACGCCCAGCACGAAGAAAAGGATCACGGGCGAGAGCAGGTTCTGCCCGGCAAGCGAAAGAATCTGGTCCATCGAAACTCCGCGCGGTTGCGCTTTCGATAGCGCCCCTTTCGGGGCCGGTCCAGTGCCTGCCGGTCAGAGGCGGCGCAGCAAGTCGGGCGTCGGCCAGCCATCGGCCGGCAGGCCCAGTTGCGCCTGAATGTCCTGCACCGCCGCGCGCGTGTTCGCGCCCAGGATGCCGGTGATGCCGCCGGTATCGAAGCCGCGCGCCTGCAGCCGCCGCTGCAAGTCGCGCATCTGGTCCTGGGTCAGCCCCGGCTGCGGATTGCCCGCGTCATAGACCGGCGCCCCGTCGAGCCGCGTCGCGAAATAGGCGGCGGTCACGACATAGGTGAAGCTCTGGTTCCAGTCGAAGAGCACGCGGAAATTCGGAAACACCATGAAGGCCGGGCCCCGGTGCCCCTGCGGCAGGATCACCGAGGCGGGCAGGTTGCCCGAGGGCAGCGCGCCGTGCCGCGGCTGCACCCCCAGCCCCTGCCATTCGGCGACGGTCAGCTGCGTCCTCAGCCCCGTCCGCCGCAGATCGAGCCCTTGCGGAATGCGCACCTCGTGCATCCAGGGCTCGCCCGCGCGCCAGCCGTGATGGCGCAGCAGCGCCGCGCCCGACAGAACCGCGTCGGGCAGCGAACGCTTGAGGTCGATCCGCCCGTCGCCGTCACCGTCCACGGCCAGGCGCAGGAT
>SLKW01000089.1 GCA_007134405.1 Paracoccaceae bacterium | reverse complement strand
GCGTTGCGCCGCAGGGGCGCGTTCGCCTCGGTGAAGCGGTAGGTCTTGCGCGCGCCGCCGATCGCCGCACCGGCGAGGGTCTTCATCGGCCCGGGCGAGATCGCGTTCACCCGCACCTGCTGCGGGCCCAGATCATTCGCCAGATACCGCACGCTCGCCTCCAGCGCCGCCTTGGCCACGCCCATCACGTTGTAGAAGGGCGTCACCCGGTTCGAGCCGCCGAAGGTCAGCGTGATCAGCGACCCGCCGTCGGGCATCAGTTCGGCCGCGCGGCGGCTCACGTCGATGAAGCTGTAGCAGGACACGTCGAGCGAATGCTTGAAATTCGCCCGGCTGGTATGCACGAAACGCCCGTGCAGCTCGTTCTTGTCGGAATAGGCGATGGCGTGGACCAGGAAGTCCATCTTCCCCCACCGCCTGCCCAGCTCCGCAAAGGCCGCGTCGAGGCTCGCATCGTCGGTCACGTCGACATCGACCAGGATGTCCGACCCGACCGAGGCGGCAAGCGGCGCGACACGCCTGCCGAAGGCCTCGCCCTGGTAGCTGAAGGCCAGCTCCGCCCCCTCGTCGGCCAGCGCCTTGGCGATCCCCCAGGCGATCGAGCGCTCGTTGGCCACGCCCATGACCAGCCCGCGCTTGCCGCGCATCAACTCGGCCATGCGCCTACTCCCGGTGGGCGCTGAAGACCAGCGTCGCGTTGGTGCCGCCGAAGCCGAAGCTGTTCGACAGGACGCTGTCATGCGCGACGTCCTCGCGCAGTTCGGTGACGATCTCGTGGGCATGCACCGCCGGGTCGCGGTCGCGGACATTGATCGACGGCGCGATGAATCCGCCCTGCATCATCAGCAGCGAATAGATCGCCTCGTGCACGCCGGTCGCGCCCAGGCTGTGGCCGGTCAGCGACTTCGTGGACGCGATCGGCGGCACCGCGTCGGCGCCGAAGACGCGCCGGATCGCCTCGACCTCGGTCACGTCGCCCGCCGGCGTCGAGGTGCCGTGCGAATTGATGTAGCTGATCTTCCGCCCCTCGGGCAGCGTCGCCACCGCGAGCCGCATCGACCGCTCGCCCCCCTCGCCCGAGGGCGCGACCATGTCGTGCCCGTCCGAGGTCGCGCCGTAGCCTGTCAATTCGGCGTAGATCTTCGCGCCGCGCGCGCGGGCATGCTCGAGCTCCTCCAGCACCAGAACGCCGCCGCCGCCGGCGATGACGAAACCGTCGCGGCTGGAATCATAGGGCCGGCTCGCCGTCTCGGGCGCGTCGTTGTATTTCGAACTCATCGCCCCCATCGCGTCGAAGAGGCACGACAGCGTCCAGTCCAGCTCCTCGCCGCCGCCGGCGAAGACCACGTCCTGCTTGCCCATCTGGATCTGCTCGGCGGCATTGCCGATGCAATGCGCGCTCGTGGAGCAGGCCGAGGTGATCGAGTAGTTGACGCCCTTGATCTTGAACGGCGTCGCCAGGCAGGCCGAATTGGTGGACGACATGCAGCGGGTGACCATGAACGGGCCCATCCGCTTCGGGCTGCCCTTTTCCATGACGATCTTGTGCGCCTGGAAGGTATTCGAGGTCGACGGCCCGCCCGAGCCCATGATCAGCCCGGTGCGCTCGTTCGACACCTCGCCCGGCTCCAGCCCGCTGTCGGCGATCGCCTGCTGCATGGCGATGAAGTTATAGGCAGCACCCGGCCCCATGAAGCGCAGGTCGCGCTTGTCCAGATGGTCCTCCAGCACGATCTGCGGCTTGCCATGGATCTGGCTGCGAAAGCCGCGCTCGGCATATTCGGGCGCGAAGACCACGCCCGAACGGCCGGCGCGCAGCGATGCCTCGACCTCGGCGGCGGTATTGCCGATGGGCGAGATCACTCCCAGTCCGGTAACGACGACACGACGCATGCATTCTCTCCCGGCCCGGATCGGGCCCTTTTCAGCGTGGATTCAGCTTTCCGACAGGGCGACCTTCATGTCGCGCACCTGGTAGATGACCTCGCCATCGGCCTCGACGCGGCCGTCGGCCACGCCCATGGTCAGCCGGCGGGTCTGCACGGCCTTGGTGAAATCGACGAAATAGCGCAGCATCTTGCGGTCGGGGCGGACCATGCCGGTCAGCTTCACCTCGCCCACGCCGAGCGCATAGCCGCGCCCCTGCCAGCCGCGCCAGCCCAGGTTGAACCCGGTGAGCTGCCAGAGCCCGTCCAGGCCCAGGCAGCCCGGCATGATCGGATTGCCCGGAAAATGACACTTGAAGAACCACAGATCGGGGTGGATGTCGAATTCGGCGACGACATGGCCCTTGCCGTGTTCCCCGCCATCCTCCGAAATGTCGGTGATCCGGTCCATCATCAGCATCGGCGGCTCGGGCAACTGGGCATTGCCGGGGCCGAACAGCTCGCCCCGCGCGCAGGCCAGGAGCGCCTCCTTGTCGAAGCTCGTCGGATACTGCGCCATGGGCTCGCCTTGCCTCCTCTGCCGTCGGGCCTGCCGTGGCGACCCCTCTATCACCTGCGGCTTGCGGCTGACAAGGCGACTTCGCCCGATGCGCCGCGCAGGCCCGACCGTCCGACGCCATTGAAACCTGGGGAATTCGCGCTTATTAATGCAGCATGGATGGAGATCTTCCGCTGCCGAGTGATGACGGGCTCGACGCCGGCGCGCGCTGGCTGGCCGCGGCCGGCCTGCGCCCGACGCGTCAGCGCCTGGCGCTGGCCGCGCTTCTGGTGGGCGACGGGCGCAACCGCCACGTCACCGCCGAGGGCCTCTATGCCGCGGCACTCGACCGGGGCGAGAAGGTCTCGCTCGCCACCGTCTACAACACGCTGCGCGCCTTTTGCGAGGCCGGGCTCCTGTCCGAGATCACGGTCGATGCCACGCGCAGCTATTTCGACACCCGCACCGACGACCATCCGCATTTCTTCTGGGAAGACAGCCAGCACCTGACCGACGCGCCGGCCGACCAGCTGCATATCGACCGCCTGCCCGAGGCGCCGCCGGGCAGCGAGGTGGCGCGCGTCGATGTCGTCATCCGCCTGCGCCGCAAGGGCTGAACGGCCGCCCGACCGGGCCCGGGCTCTGAAACGCGACTGAAGCGGGGCGCGCGCGCGAAAGATGCTTTCCTACCAGCACGCCTATCACGCCGGCAACCTGGCCGATGTCCACAAGCACGCGGCCCTCGCCTGGATGCTGGCCTATCTGACCGCCAAGCCGAAACCCCTGAGTTACATCGAGACGCATGCCGGGCGCGGCCTCTACGACCTGAGCGCGCCCGAGGCGCAAAAGACCGGCGAGGCGGCGCAGGGGATCGGCCGGGCCGCGCGCTGGTTCGACGACGACCACCCCTATGCCCAGGC
>SLKW01000420.1 GCA_007134405.1 Paracoccaceae bacterium | reverse complement strand
GTCGGGTGCGCCCTGTATCTTGATCTCGTCGAACCCGGTCAGCCCCGTCTCCATCGAGGCCAGCGCCTTCTGCACGCTTTCGTGAAAGCTGCGCCCGATGGCCATCGCCTCGCCCACCGATTTCATCGCGGTGGTCAGTTCCGCCTTGGCGCCCGGAAACTTCTCGAAGGCAAAGCGCGGGATCTTGGTCACGACATAGTCGATCGAGGGCTCAAAGGACGCGGGCGTCACCTTGGTGATGTCGTTGTCCAGCTCATCGAGCGTGTAGCCCACGGCCAGCTTCGCCGCGATCTTGGCGATCGGAAAACCCGTGGCCTTCGACGCCAGCGCCGAAGAGCGGCTGACACGCGGGTTCATCTCGATCACCACCATGCGCCCCGTCGCCGGATCGACCGCCCATTGCACGTTCGACCCGCCGGTCTCGACCCCGATTTCACGCAGAACGGCGATCGAGCCGTTGCGCATCATCTGGTATTCCTTGTCGGTCAGCGTCAGCGCCGGGGCGACGGTGATCGAATCGCCGGTATGCACGCCCATCGGGTCGATGTTTTCGATGGCGCAGACGATGATCGCGTTGTCGGCCTTGTCGCGCACCACCTCCATCTCGAATTCCTTCCAGCCCAGAAGGGATTCGTCGATCAGGATCTGCCCTGCGGGCGAGGCATCCAGCCCCGACCGGCAGATCGCCTCGTAATCGTCGCGGTTGTAGGCGACCCCACCGCCCGTGCCGCCCAGCGTATAGGCCGGGCGGATGATCGCGGGCAGGCCCACGACCTCCAGCGCCTGCATCGCCTCGGCGACCCCGGCGGCCAGGTCGAATCGCCCGTCGGCGCGCTTCGGGGCGGTCACGATGGTCGCGCGGGGGTTTTCCAGCCCGATCCGGTCCATCGCCTCGCGGAACAGCTTGCGGTCCTCGGCCATCTCGATGGCGGCGCGGTTGGCGCCGATCAGCTCGACCCCGAACTTCTCCAGCACCCCCATATCGGCCAGCGCCAGCGCCGTGTTCAGCCCGGTCTGCCCGCCCATCGTCGGCAGCAGCGCATCGGGGCGCTCGGCCTCGATGATCTTGGCGACCACCTCGGGGGTGATGGGTTCGATATAGGTGGCATCCGCCAGCCCCGGATCGGTCATGATCGTCGCCGGGTTCGAGTTGACCAGCACGACGCGGTAGCCTTCCTCGCGCAGCGCCTTGCAGGCCTGGGCGCCGGAATAGTCGAATTCGCAGGCTTGGCCGATGACGATGGGCCCCGCGCCGATGATCATGATGGATCTGATATCGGTTCTTTTCGGCATTGCGGACCCCGTGCGCATAGGCGCGCCGCCTCGAGGGCGGCGCGGAAATCGAGGCGGGTTATAGCTGTCACCCGGGTCGGCGCAAGCCCCGTTCGGGGACTCGCCGCCCCGAAACGTCCTGACCGGCGCGGGGCGCCCGGACCAGCCGGGCCACGGCAGCCGGGTGCCCAGCGCCAATTATTTCGTTACGGTTAATTTTTCCGAAACTCCATTCTATTTCAGATACTTGGGAAAGCGTCCGCTGGCGGACGCCTGCCAGTTTTCAGCCGAAGCAGGCTTCCAGCAGCGCGCGGGTGTTGTCTTCCGTCATCTTGCGCGGGTTGGCGCCGGCGGTCGGATCGGCCAGCACCATCGGCACCAGATCGTCGATCCGGCCCCCGTCGACCCCCAGCGCCGTCAGATCCTGCGGGATCGCAAGCTCCTCCCGCAGCTCCATGATCCGCGCACGGAACCCGTCGAAGCCCCGCAGCCCCAGATAGGCCGCCATCCGGTCGATCTTGCCCTCGATCGCCTCGCGATTGAAATCCAGCACCCAGGGCATGACCACCGCATTCGTCGTGCCGTGATGGGTGTCGAACACCGCCCCGATCGGGTGGCTCAGCGCATGGATCGCGCCCAGCCCCTTCTGGAACCCCACCGCCCCCATCGCCGCCGCGCTCATCATGTGGGCGCGCGCCTCCAGGTCATCGGGCTGGTGATAGGCGCGGCTCAGGTTCTCCATCACCAGCCGCATCCCCTCCAGCGCGATCCCCTCGCTCATCGGGTGGTAGTAGGTCGTGCAATACGCCTCGAGGCAATGCGCCAGCGCGTCCATCCCCGTCCCCGCCGTGATCGCCTTCGGCATCCCCACCGTCAGTTCCGGGTCGCAGATGGTGACGGTCGGCATCAGCTTCGGGTGGAAGATGATCTTCTTGGTATGCGTCGCCGAATTGGTCAGCACGCCCGCGCGCCCGACCTCGGACCCGGTGCCAGCGGTCGTCGGCACGGCGACGATGGGCGCGATCGTGTCGGCATTGGCGCGGGTCCACCAGTCGCCCACATCCTCCAGGTCCCAGACCGGAACCGGCTGGTCGATCATCAGGGCGACCATCTTCGCCAGATCCAGCGCCGAGCCGCCGCCAAAGGCCACGACCCCGTCATGCCCGCCCTCGCGGTAGGCGCTCAGCCCCGCCTCCATGTTGGCCTCGGTCGGGTTCGGATCGACGCCGGAAAACACCGCGCGCCCCAGCCCGCCCGCCTCCAGCACATCGAGCGCCCGCGCGGTGATCGGCAGGTCCGCGAGCCCCCGGTCGGTGACCAGCAGCGGCCGCGACATCCCCGCCGCGCGGCAGTGATCGGCAAGTTCCGAGATCCGCCCCACTCCGAACTTGATCGTCGTCGGATAGGACCAGTTGGCTTTCGGCGCTCTCATTGCGTCACCTTCTTCAGATGGTAGGATTTCGGCCGGGTGACCGAGTGATAGCCCAGAACCGACAGCGCCGCGCCGCGGCCCGTGTCCTTGCAGCCGGTCCAGCACAGCGCCGGGTCCAGGTAGTCGCAGCGGTTCATGAAGACGGTGCCGGTCTGCAGCCGCGCCCCGATCCGCTCCGCGCGCTCCGGATCGGAGGTCCAGATCGAGGCGGTCAGGCCATAGGGCGAATCGTTCATCAGCCCCACCGCCTCGTCCTCGTCGCCGACCTTCATGATGCCGACGACGGGACCGAAGCTTTCCTCGCGCATCACCCGCATGGAATGATCGACCCCGACCAGCACCTGCGGCGCCAGATACGCCCCGCCATCGTCGGCCGGAAAGCGCGCGGGGTCGATCAGCGCACGCGCGCCCGCCGCCACCGCTTCGGCCACCTGGTCGCGCACCGTCTGCGCAAAACGCTTGTGCGCCATCGGGCCCAGCGTCGTCTCGGCCTCGAACGGATTGCCGAGGTTCAGCTTCGCGACCCAGGCAACCGCGCCCTCGACGAAGGCGTCGTAATGCCGCGCGTGAACGTAGATCCGCTCGATCCCGCAGCAGCACTGGCCGGCGTTGTACATCGCGCCGTCCATCAATCCCTCGATCG
>SLKW01000251.1 GCA_007134405.1 Paracoccaceae bacterium | reverse complement strand
TGCATTTCTTCGTTCACATAGGCAGTCACCGCCGTTTCATCCCAGACGCCGTCGTCGGACTCTACCCAAAGCTGTACGTACTTGTTTGCCAGATGACTGCCGCGGCAAGCTGACGCGTTCCAGATCGTTAGCCCGCCCTCACCGTTTAGATGTCGCTCCGTGATATCGACCGGCACCAGCCGGACCTTCAGATCTGGATAGAGGAACGAGAGCGTTTGCAGGATGAAGCCCGACCAGACCTCGGCGACCAGCGAATCCTGCGGTGGCCGGGAAGCGAGCACGTCGGTGATGAAGCGGCTTTGTGCCCCTTCGAGTGTGCTCGGTTTTTCGAACGGGCCCTCCATCTGGAAGAGCAGCCGGCGCACGCGCGCCGAAACGGCATGTGTTGGCGAAAGCTCGGCAAGCGCATCGGTCAGTGCCGGGTCGGTGACCTGATAGTAGCCGCGGTCGCGAAGAACTGCTCGAAGCTGGATCGGGTGGAGTTCGAGCTGGGCCGAAATCATTTCCGCCAGCTTGTGCGGCGCGACATCGTCGACACCGTAGAAGTCACGCGCTCGCAAGATCGCGCGTGTGTCGCGTTCGTTTGTCTCGAGTGCATTGTCGAGCACCCGGCCAAGCCCGTCCTCGCGCGGCGAAACGCTGATTTCCGGTTTCCAGTTGTCGATCTTGAGTTGAAACCCCTGCCCCGACAGCACCAGCATCCAGACCAGCGCAACCACCATGGACGCCGTGCCGACGACCGTGATCGCATGTTTCAGAACGGCTTTCGACATGCTGCCTTGCGCCTTTTCTGCGCTACGATCTTTGCTCTGCTTGGACTCGGCCATGAACGACGCCTCCGTAATGGAAAGTCCAACCCGCTTGAGACGGAAAACTGTGCCAAACTGGACTGCGGGCGACGCAGGGAAATTTTGGCGCAAGAATATTTTGATTGAGCGTCGGGAATTGTAACAACCATTAACTGAAAGTCAAGATTTGCTGCGTGGACAGCCAAAGAAATGCCTGCCCAGGTTGTTCCTCAAGCCGCGTTTCGCCCGGCACATCCGGCGAGGACTCGCTCCGTCGAACCGACGCTATGGTGGGCGAAGGCCCTGGCGTGGCGCCTGCGGTCAGGCCGTGAAAAATGGCGGGACGGCATTGACCCGATTGTTTGCATCGGCCGAAAAAAGGCATCGCCGCGCCCCGCACATCGCTTGGAGCCGGGTTAAAATCAAGTAAATTTGTTAGCGATAACGCCAGCAATCGAAATGGGTTAGACGTTTGTCCAAATTTGGACGCCTGGCTCAGGTTGGGCTTCGCTCCGCCCAACCAGCGAAGATCTTCTCCAAGGCAACGACGATGTAGTAGAGGAAAATCCCCAGCACCGCGAGCGCGATCAGGACCGCGAACATCAGCGGGAAGTCCGAGTTGATCTGCGCCGATTGGAAAAGATGCCCCAACCCCCGCCCGTGCGGGGTGATGATCTCGACGAGGTTGGTGCCGATGAACGCCAGCGTAACCGCCACCTTCAGCGCCCCGAAGAACTCGGGCAGGGTCTTGGGCAGCGCAATCTTCCAGAACACCGTGAAGCGCGAGGCACCCAGCGAGCGCAGGATGTCGCGATACTCGGGCTCGAGCGTCGAGAGACCGATGGCGACCGAGACGGCGATGGGGAAGAACGAGATCAGGAAGGCGATCAGGATCGTGTTGAAATCGTGCTGACCCACGAACATCAGCGCCACGACCGGTACCACCGTCGCCTTGGGGATCGCGTTGAACCCCACCAGGATCGGGTAGAGCGCGTCGTTCATGATCCGGCTCAGCCCCATGACCATGCCAAGGAACGTGCCGAACACGACCGCCAGCATCAATCCGGCAACGGTCCGCCAGAGCGTCTGCCAGCCATAGATCCAGAAGAGTTCCTGAAAGCGCAGGTAGGCCGGCCACAGATCCGACGGCGCGGCCATCTTGAACTTCGGCCAGCCCATGTACCAGACCAGCGCCTCCCAGGCCAGAAGCAGGATCACCATGGCGAGGACCGGCACGTAGATCTTCTGCCAGTTGATGCTCATGCGTCGCCCTCCGTCCGTCCCTGCGCGATCTGGATCTGCTTGCGCAGGATGGCGAGCCGCTCGACCGACTCGGGCGTGTAGATCATGTCGAGCGGTCGCGGCCCGGGCAGCGGGATGTCCATGACGTATTGCGTCGTCGCCGGCCGGCCTGAGAGGACCACGACCTGATCGCCCAGATAGACGCTTTCGCGCAGATCGTGCGTGATCAGCACCGCCGTCACCGGCTCTTTGACGCGCAACTCGTGCATCGTCTGCCACAGATCCTCGCGCGTGAAGGCGTCGAGGGCGCCGAAGGGCTCGTCGAGGATCAGAACGTCGGGCTTGTGCACCAGCGACCGGCAAAGCGAGGCGCGCTGGCGCATGCCGCCGGACAGTTCCGAGGGGCGCTTGTTCTCGTTCCCCTCCAGCCCGACCAGCGCCAGAAGCTCTCTTGCGCGCGCCTCCTTCTCGCGCCGCGGCATCCGGGGGGCGACGATCTCCAGCGGCAGGATCACGTTCTGCAGGATCGTGCGCCATTCCAGCAGAACCGGGTTCTGGAAGGCCATGCCGACGGTCTTGCGCGGGCTGGTGACTCGCTCGCCGTGCAGCCAGACCTCGCCCTCATCGGGAAACATCAGCCCCGCGATCAGCCGCGTCAGCGTCGACTTTCCGCAGCCCGAGGGGCCAACCACGGCGCAGAAGCTGCCCTCGGGAATCGAGATGTCGAGGTCGCGCAATACTGGAAACGGCCCCGCCTTGGTCTTGTAGGCATGGGTCACGCCCTTGATCTCGATCAGGTTGCCCAACCGGCAGTCCTTCATTTTGCACCCAATACGCGCGGGGAGACCGGTCCCGCTCACGGGGACGGGCGGGGGCGGCAGCCCCCTTTCGTCACTCGATCATCAGGCTGCCGTCGTCGGGCAGGTAGGTGTCGGTGAAATAGCGCTCGGCATCGGGTTCCTGCTGGAACTCGTAGGTCATGGCAATCTGTTCGAGCGACAGCGCGAACCGCTCGGCATCGATATTGCCCAGCCCGTTCTCCCGCACCCAGTCGGTCATGATGTTGTCCCTCAGCGCGATCTCCAGCCGCTCGAGTTCCAGTTCGGAATCGAGCGCCGGGTTGCGCTCGGCGATCGCGGCAATGCCGGCTTCGGGATCGTCCACCGTGGCGCGCAGGCCCTTGGCGACCGCGCGCAGGAAACCGGTCACCGACTCGGCGTTCTCCTCGGCGAAATCCGTGTTGACGATGATCGCATTGCCGTACAGCGCCAGCCCGTAATCGGCCATCAGCATGACCGAAATGTCGTCGGGGTCGATCCC
>SLKW01000117.1 GCA_007134405.1 Paracoccaceae bacterium | reverse complement strand
TGGACCGCGACGCGGGTTGACCTGGTCTTCGGCTCGAACTCGATCCTGCGCGCCTATGCCGAGGTCTACGCCCAGGACGACGGCGCCGAGAAGTTCGTGCAGGACTTCGTCTCCGCCTGGACCAAGGTGATGAACGCCGACCGGTTCGAAGCCGCCTGATCGCGGGCCGCGCGACTGACTCTCATCGGCGCCCCGCCCCTTGGCGGGGCGCTGTTTTTTCATCGTCATGCCCACCGGATCGACCCCGCGCCCGGCCGCACCGCTTCCCACAGCACCCCGGGCACGCGACATTTCTGCCCGCCGCCCCGGCGCCGACCGACCCCCCGCGCGCAAATCCTTGACCTGCGCGGGCAATCTGCTAGCAGAAATCCCGGCCGGGCCCGTAGCTCAATGGTCAGAGCAGGGCGCTCATAACGCCTTGGTTGGGGGTTCGAGTCCCTCCGGGCCTACCACCGCCGGAACGCAGGCGCCGCCCGGTCAGCCTTGCGCCGCAGCCAGCTGGTCCCAGCAGTCGAGCGCCTTGCCGGCGTACATGACCGCCGGTCCGCCGCCCATCTGGATCGCCATGGCCAGCACGTCGCCCAATTCCTCGCGCGTGGCGCCGGCCTTTTGCAGCGCGGCGACGTGGAAGGCGATGCAGGCCTCGCAGCGGACCGCGATGGCGATGCCGAGGGCCACGAACTCCTTCTCCTTCACGCCCAGGGTGCCGCTTTCCTTCACCGCTTTTGACAAGCCACCGAAGCCCTGCATGGCTTCAGGGATGGCCTTGGCCAGGGCGCGGCTCTGCGCGCGGGTCTGGGCGATATAGGCGGGGTAGTCCATCTGCGACCTCTCTCTAGTCTGTTGCCGCCATCGCCTCGCATCCCGTGCGCGCCGGGGCCATGATCTGCGTCAAGATGCCCCGCGCCGATGGCCCCCCGAGGCCCCCGCCGCGCGGAACCGCCCCGCGCAGCGGACGTTGAGCGCACACCCACCCGGACACCCGGGATCCGCAACAGGAGACGCAGATGCCTTCCACCCCCCGCCGCGAGAGGCCGACCGATCCGGTCGAGACCGACACCGTCCCGCTCGAGGAGACGGGCGCGCCCGCGCTGCCGCCGACCGACCCGCCGGTCGAGACTGCGCTCGACGACGACGAGGGCGGCGCCGATCCCATCGACCCCGACACCGGCCTGCCCTATGACGAAACCGACCCCGGCACCGAAGCGCCCACCGCCGAACGCCGCGGCGGCACGCCCGACGCATAGTCCCGCCGCCCGCCAGCCGGTCGCCGCCGAAGCACCGCGCGGGCAGGAACCGAAAGACAAGACGGGTGTTTTCCCGACAACGACCGCGCTATTCTTTCCCCGCTGCGGCGGTGGCGCGGCGAAACCCCGTCTTGCAGGAGAAACGCGATGAACAACCCCCAGAACCACGCCAAGAATGTGCGCGACGACGCCCAGAAAGCCGCCGACACGGCGCGCCAGGGCGCCGAGCAGGCCGCCCGCGAAACCGCGGGGCATGCCCGCCGCGCGGCCGACGATGTCTCGGCGACCGCCGAGCTGACCTTCGAGGAGCTCAAGGCGCAGATCGAGTCCTTGAAGGCCGACATGGCGCGTCTGGCAAGCTCGGCCAGCGAGGCTGGCTACGACTATGTCGGCGGCCAGGTCAACGACGCCATGAGCAAGGCCGAGAAGTTCACCCGCGAACGTCCCGCCGCCGCCTGGGGCATCGCCGCCGGGGCCGGCTTCCTGCTGGCGCATCTGCTGTCGCGGCGCTGATGCTTCTGCCGATCCCCGAGATCAAGGCCAAGGCGGCGTGGCATGTCCGCCGCACCGCCTTGGCCGCGATTGCGGGCGTGATGCTGGTCATCGGCGGCGCCTTCCTGATCGCCGCGGTCTGGTCGGCCGTCGCGGCCGAATTCGGCCCCGTCATCGCCTCGCTCGCGCTTGCGCTGCTGTTCATCCTGATCGCGATCGTGCTTCTGGTCATGCGCCGCTCCAAGCCCGAGCCGCAGATCCCGTCGTTCCAGGAACAGGTCGCCCGCGCCCGCGCCACCGGCAAGCCCTATCCCGACCCGGACCGGCTGCCGGCGCTGCTGGATGCGTTCCTCTTCGGGATGAACCTCTATTTGCGCCTGCGCGACCGGCCGCGGCGATGAGCCTGCCGCGCACGCGCTGAACATCCACCCCCTTCCCGCGCCCCAGCCCTTGCCGGGGCGCGGGTTTTCCGTTGTGCCCCCCCTTAAGGAATTCCCATGTCCCGCAAGCTGCCCCCCGCCTTCGCCCTCTTCGACGCCTGGACCCGCATCGCGCTTGAGGCGCAATCCGTCATCGCCATGCGCGTCCTCGGCAATGCCGGCTTCCTGGCCCTGCCCGCGCGCGAGAACGACCGCATGGTCGCCGAGAAATGGAAGGCCGCGATGGATGCCGGCTGGGCGGCCTGGCGCGCGGCCGCGATGGGCGCGGCGCCGATGGCCGTGGCGCTGGCCTATGCGCGGCCCTACGGACGCGCCACGCGCGGCAATTCGCGCCGGCTTGGCCCCACCCTTCTCGTTCCCGGCGCCACGCCGCGCGCAGGCAAGACCCGCTCGAGCAAGCCGCGCGCAGGCAAGGCGCGCAGCCGGCGATAAGCTGCCCCGTCCTTCAGGTTGGATTCCCCAAGCGCCCGACCCTGCAGCCCGCCTCAGCGCGGCTGCAGCTCGAACTCCAGCGTGTAATTGTCCAGCGTCGGCGGCAGCGGCTGGGTCGGGTCCAGCCGATCGGCGTCACGCATCTTCACCTTGTGCCGCGCCAGGATCTCGGCCAGCGCCATCGCGCCGGTCATCGGCACCAGATCGCGCGCCGGGCAGATCCCGTCGCCCTCGCTGAACGGCACGAAGCGGCTGTCGCGCCGCACCCGCCCCTCGGGCCAGAGCTCGGGGGCGAATCGGTTCGCCGCGTCCACGACCTCGGGATTGCGGTGGAAAAAGGGCGCGTAGATGATCACTTGCGTCCCCGCCGGGATCGTGTCGCCCTCCCACTCCACATCGTCGCGCGCCTGCCGCAGGATCACCGGCGTCGTCGGCCAGAGCCGCAGGCTTTCCAGAAACGCCGCCCGCAACCGGGGGATGGCGTCGGCCTCGGCGTCGTCCATCTCGGCGCGCACCTCTTCCATGACGTTGTCATGGGTCGCCAGCAGCGCCAGCGTGCGGAAGGTCGACATGCCGCCGGGATCGAAGGCGAACATGAAATGCGCGAACTGGTCGGTCGGCCGCGCCAGCGACCGGCCGGGCACCTGCCCGACCAGCCCCGCCAGGCTGGGCCATTCGGAGCGTTCCAGGCCGATCTGCAGGCGCTGGTGAAACTCGGCCCGCAACTCGCTATGGCCGG
>SLKW01000278.1 GCA_007134405.1 Paracoccaceae bacterium | reverse complement strand
TCCGCGCGCGCGGCGGCAGCGCACAGCGCCCAGGGCACCTGCTGACCCAGGCTGCTCAGCGGAACCGGTCCCGCACGCGGCGCCCGAAGACCTGCACCCCCTTCTTCACGCCCTTGCCCGCCCGTCCGACATTCTCGCGCAGCTTCCACCCTTTCGCGCCCTCCAGCCGCCGCCGGTTGCGCTGCACCATAAGCGCTTCGTCCAGCTCGGCCGAGAGGGCGTCGATCACCGCTTCGAGGTTCCAGTCCGGCTCCTCGGCCCGCACCGGGATCACCGGCCGCTCGCCCATGTCGGTGCCGATCGCGGCCATCGCCGCGCCCAGTTTCGTCTGCGCGCGCTCGGGCAGGCGGCCCTCGGGAAAAGGCCAGCCGGTCAGCAGGCCATCCGCCGCGGTGGCAACGCAGATCACCGGCGGGTGGCGGCGGGCGGGGGTCTTCGCCAGATGCGCCTCGAAGCGCTTGAGCAGCGCGGCGTCGGCCGCACGCCCCGGCCGATTGGCGCGCAGCACCCACAGGATCAGATCCGCCTCGACCATCTGCCCGACCAGCGACTTCAGGCTGTCCTCATCCCCGTCCAGCCCCTCGGTATCGATCAGGCGGCAGGGCGTGTCGTCGAGCTCGAATTCATGCGCCGTGAAGCGGTCGGTGGTCGGCGCCATGTCGGTCTCGGCCGCCATCCGGCCCAGAAGCGCGTTGATCAGCGTCGACTTGCCGGCGCTCACCTGACCCACGACCAGGATCCGCACCGGATCGTCGCCCACCGCCGCCGCCTGCCGGTCGCGCATCTCGGACGACAGCTGCAGCTCGGCCAGCTCGGCATCCGAAAACCGCAGCCGCCCGGAATAGAGGTCCACCGCCGCCTGCGCCGCCTCTTCCAGAAGGATCGCCTGGCTGTCGACGACCAGCTGGTCGGTCAGCCGCTCCTGCAGCCCGGCGGTCACCGCGCGCTCGACCTCACGCAACAGGCCGACCGCCGGGTTGAGCACGATCCGCACCCCGCGATAGGCCAGAAACCCGGTGTCCCAGGCCCGCCGCATCCCGTGCTGGCGCTGCCACAACCAGTAGAGCGCGCGCACCGACAGCTGGTCGGAAAACGGCACATGCACGCGCAGGAAGTCGCGGTAGCGCAGCGCCACGCGGTCGATCAGCATCAGCGCCTCGGGCAGGGTGAAATCGAGCGCGGTGCGCTTTCCGCCCGAAATCTCGCGCGCGACCGTCTCCACCACGGAAAGCGCCTCGGCCGGCAGGTCGTCCCAGGTCAGGGGCTCCTTCAGCCGCTCGCGGACCTGCGCGCGCGCGGTCTCGAACGCGGCGCGCTCGGTCTCGGACCAGTCGGGGTCGGCTTCGACCTTCGGGGCCTCGCGCACCGGCCCGTCCGCCTGTCCCTCGCGCCGCCGGCGGCACAGGCGCAGCACCAACCGCGTAATGCGAACCGACGCGAACAGCGCGACCGAAGCGAGTACGAACCACAGCAGCCAGCCGCGCTCGTGCAGCCAGAGAAAGCCCAGGATCGAGGTGATGCCCAACGGCAGGATCAGGACACCGGCCAGGCCCAGCCGGTTCCACCGCAGCCAGACCATGCGCAACCGGTCAGCGAGGCGCATCGCGCGCGCTCCTCAGCGCCTCGGCATAGAGCGTGCGCAACTCCTCGGCCGAAACCTCCTCGCCGCGCGAGGTGCGGAAGAGCCAGGCCGAAGCGGCCCGACCCAGCGCATAGGTCGCCGCGAAGCTCACGGTGGCTGCCGCGGCCGCGCCCAGCGTCTGCCCGACGAAGGGCACCAGCTTCGCGCCCTGCCGCAGAGCGAAACCGGCGGCGTAGCGCAGCAGGATCCCCGTCCCCAGCGCCGAGGCGAAAAGCCCCGCCCGCGCCGGTGTCCAGGTCACGCCCTGGCGGCGGGCAAGCGCGTGCAGCATCGCCCCCTGCAGCGCCGGAACGCTCACCGCGCCCACCACCGGCGCCGAATCGCTGGCCCCCGCGGCCGAGGCGTACCAGACGACCAGCGGCCGCAGCTCGACGAAGCGGCGCGCCTCGGCATCTCGGGCATCCTCGCGCATCATCAGAAGCGCGAGTTCCGGCAGCATGGCCGAGATCGCCTCGCGCAGCTCGTCCAGACCCTGCGGCGGGGCGGTGTCGGGCAGACCCACGGTGACAGCGCGCAGATCGCCGCCGGCGGCCTGTTCCATCACCGATTGCGTGCGCGCCCGCGCGCGCGCCAGCATCCCCGGATCGTCAGGCAAATCGGCGCCGGTATGAACCACCAGCACCGGCATCCTGGGCCGGCGCTTGCGCAGTTCGCGCAGGGCTCGTGCGATCGTCCCCTGCACCGGGTCATCGAGCCGGGCGACAATCAACACCATATGGCTGCCGCGCTCGGCCTCGGCCAGATCCTCGGACGGGTCGTAGCCGACCTCTCCCAGCCCGCGGGTGTCGAGGAAGCGCAGCACCGGCGTCTCAGCCGGGAAATCGAAGGAGAGCGCCGTGCGCGTGCAGGGGGTGAAGCCCGAGCCGACCTCGCCCGCGCCGGTGAGCGCCCGCACGATCGAGGATTTACCCGCCCCCGTCTTGCCCAGCAGCCAGAGCGTCGGCAACGGCACCTCGGGTGCGGCGGCCGGGGGTAGCCGCGCGCCCTCGCCCAGAAGCCTGCGGATGATGCCCTTCACATGCGCCCCGATCTTGACTGACCCTGGCGAGTCTATGCACAAAACCCCGCCCCGGCAAACCTAAGACCCGCGAAAACGGTCGCGGTTCCCCCGCAACGGGGCTATGGCGGGGCGATGGACAGGTTCGAGATCTTCCTCGCCGCCCCGCCGGGGCTGGAGGCGCTTCTGGCCGACGAGGCCCGCGCGGCAGGCTTTGCCGGCGTGAGCGTACGCCCCGGCGGCGTGGAGCTGCAGGGCGGCTGGCCCGAGGTCTGGCGCGCGAACCTGGAATTGCGGGGGGCGTCGCGGGTGCTGGTGCGCATCGCTTCGTTCCGGGCGCTGCATCTTGCGCAGCTCGACAAGCGGTCGCGGCGGGTGGACTGGGCCGCGGTCCTGCGCCCCGACGTGCCGGTGAAGGTCGAGGCCAGCTGCCGGTCCTCGCGCATCTACCATGCCGGCGCCGCCGCCGAGCGCGTCGCCCGCGCCATCACCGAGGGGCTGGGCACGCCCGTCACTCCCGAAGCCGCGCTTCGGGTGCTGGTGCGGATCGAGGACGACCTCTGCACGATCAGCCTGGACAGTTCCGGCGAACCCCTGCACCGGCGCGGGCACAAGCAGGCGCTGAACCCCGCGCCGATTCGCGAGACGCTGGCCGCGCTTTTCCTGCGCGCCTGCGGCTACGACGGGCAGGAGTCGGTGCTCGACCCGATGTGCGGCG
>SLKW01000493.1 GCA_007134405.1 Paracoccaceae bacterium | reverse complement strand
GTGCACTCCTTGGGAAACGGCGCTCAGCCCGCCTGAAAATGCTTCGACAGCTTCAACCCTTGGCCCTGGTAGTTCGAGGCGATCCCCGCGCCATAAAGCGTCTCGGGCCGCTCCAGCATCCGCTCGTAGACCAGTCGCCCGACGATCTGACCATGCTCCAGCGCAAAGGGCGCTTCGTGGCAGCGCACCTCCAGCACCCCGCGCGCCCCGGCGCCCCCCGCCGCCGCATGGCCGAAGCCGGGATCGAAGAAGCCCGCGTAATGCACCCGAAACTCGCCCACCATGGCGAGGTACGGCGCCATCTCGGCGGCGTGGTCGGGCGGGATGTGCACCGCCTCGCGGCTAACCAGGATGTAGAACGCGCCGGGATCGAGGATCAGCGGCCCGCCACTGGCGTGCAACTCTTCCCAGAAGTCCGCGGGCGCGTAATGCCCGATCCGGTCGAGGTCGATCACCCCGGAATGGGGCTTGGCCCGATAGCCCAGCAGATCGCCCGAGGAGGGACGCAGATCGACCGAAAAGGCGAGCCCCTCCGAGATCACCGCGTCGCCGGTCACCAGCCGCTCGCGCGCATGCAGCGCCTCGAGTTCCGCGTCCGACAGCATCGCATGCCCACGCCGGAACCGGATCTGGTTGAGCCGCATTCCCGGCCGCACCAGAACCGAGAAGGACCGCGGGCAGATCTCGGCATAAAGCGGCCCCGAATAGCCCGGCGCGACGCGGTCGAACTCCACCCCCTCGTCGGTGATGACGCGGGTCAGCAGGTCCAGCCGGCCGGTGGAGCTTTTTGCGTTCGCGACGGCCTGGATCTCGGCCGGCAGGGCCAGCCGCTCCATCAGCGGGACAAGATAGACGCATCCCTTCTCCAGCACCGCGCCGTCGGTGATGTCCATGCGGTGCATCTCGAACTCGGCCAGGCGGTCGGCGACCCGGCGACCGCGCCCGGCGAGGAAGGAGGCGCGCATCCGCCAGGCCTGCCCGCCAAGCCGCAAGTCAAGGCTCGCGGGCTGGATCTGGCCGTCATCGATCGGCGTGTCGGCCAAGATCTCTTCGGCGGCGATCATGGCGCGGATCGCTTGGGATGGCAGCACCCCGGTCTGGCCTGACGGTCGGGTCATGTCACGCTCCGGCTGAAAAACCGACGGCCCGCGACAGGGTCACTGCCGCGGGCCGTTGATGATGGTCGGGCTGGCGAGATTCGAACTCACGACCTTCCGTCCCCCAGACGGACGCGCTAACCAGACTGCGCCACAGCCCGACGAGCCGCGTTCTACCGGTTTTCGCGCCGGGGGCAAGGGAGAATCGCGCACCAGGGCGCGGTCGGACCGATGCGGCGCTCACCAGCGGCGCGTGCCCGAGGCTTCGGCCATGCGGTCGAGCAGCCGGTCGAGCCGCTGCGCGAGCGGCGCGAAAGAGGCGGGGGCTGCGGTTGCGGCGTGACCGTCGAGGCCCCGCAATTGCTGGGCCAGACGCGGCCCCGGCTCCGACACGTCGTCCTCGATCTGCGGCAGGGGCGGGGGCGCGCGGCGCGCGGCGGGCGATGCCTCGGTCTGCGCCGGCGCCGCGGTCGGCGTGGATGCGGGTGCGGATTCGGTTGCGGGGGCCGGTGCCTCGGGGGCCGGTGCCTCGGGGGATGGCGCCTCGGTCTGCGCAGCGGGCGCGGCCGGGGGTGGGGTCAACGGACCGGCGGCCGGACCGGGTTGCGGCGCGGCGGAGGTCGGCAACGCAGGCTCGATCGCTGCTGCCGCCGTCGCCTCGGTCGCGTCTTGCGCAATCGCATCGGGGGCGGTGTCGGGTTCAGCCTCCAGCGCGATCCGCCCGCTCGAGCGGCCGAGTCCCACGACGTGGCGAACGCCCTCTTCCTGCATGATCTTCTGGACGCCACGGATTGTCATGCCGCGGTCCTGCAGCAGATGCTTGATCCCGGCGATCAGCGCCAGATCGTCGGGCCGGTAATACCGACGGCCACCGGCCCGCTTGACCGGGCGCACCTGATGGAACTTGCTTTCCCAGAACCGCAGGACATGCGCCGGAGTGTCCAGTATCTCGGACACTTCCGATATCGTGCGGAACGCATCGGGCGCCTTCTTCATCGCTCAGGCCCCGCGCTTCAGTCGTCGGCGCGTTGCAGCGTGGCCCGGGACACGCGCTCCTTCAACAGGTGCGAGGGCCGGAAGGACAGGACCCGGCGCGGGCTGATCGGCACTTCCTCGCCGGTCTTGGGGTTGCGGCCGATGCGCGCCGACTTGTCGCGCACGCTGAAGGTGCCGAAGGACGAGATCTTGACCTGCTCGCCGGAAACGAGCGCATCCGACATGTGCTGGATCAGGGATTCGACCAATTGGGCGGATTCGTTGCGCGACAGGCCCACCTCGCGGAAGACGGCTTCGCTTAAATCCATCCGCGTCAATGTCTTCTCGCCCATAGTGACCCCCTGTCCTTGGCGTTCTTGTGACACAACGATGCGGCAAGCTCATTTCAATGTCAATATCAACGACTTGCGCAGCAATCTTGGCACAACCCTGACGGGCGGGACTCCGCCCACGTGAATTACCAGCGCAGCACCACCGCGCCCCAGGCCAGACCGCCGCCGATCGCCTCGGTCACGATGAGGTCGCCCGGTTTGATCTGCCCGCGGGCCACGCCCACCGACAGCGCCAGCGGGATCGAGGCGGCCGAGGTATTGCCGTGATCGGCGACGGTCACGACCACGCGCTCCATCGGCAGGCCAAGTTTGTTCGCGGTGCCGCGGATGATGCGCAGATTGGCCTGATGCGGCACGATCCAGTCGATATCGCTCGCCGTGACCCCAGCGCGTTCGATGGCGGTGCGGGCGGTGTGCGCGAGTTTCTCCACAGCGTGGCGAAAGACCTCCTTGCCCTGCATGCGCAGGCACCCGGCCTCGCCGGTGGTCGACACGCCGCCATCGACGTAAAGGATGTCTTTCTGCGCGCCGTCCGAATGCAGATCGGTCGACAGGATGCCACGATCCTCGATGGTGCCGGTGCCCGGTTGCGCTTCGAGGATCACGGCGCCGGCGCCGTCGCCGAACAGCACGCAGGTGCTGCGGTCGGTCCAGTCGAGGATGCGGCTGAAGGTTTCGGCGCCAATGATCATGACCCGCTGGGCGGCGGCAGCGGCAATCAGCGCATTGGCATTCGCCATCCCATAGACGAAGCCCGCGCAGACCGCCTGCAGGTCGAAGGCAAAACCGCGCGTCATGCCGAGTTTGGCCTGCACCATCGTGGCGACGGCGGGAAAGGTCAGATCGGGGGTCGAGGTGGCGACGATGATCGCATCGAGCGCGTCGGCCTCGAGCCCGGCATCGGCGAGCGCCGCTTCGGCGGCGCGGGTTGC
>SLKW01000197.1 GCA_007134405.1 Paracoccaceae bacterium | reverse complement strand
GGTCAGATTCAGCGCGCGCAGGTCGGCCGCCGTGCGCACGCCCGCCAGATGCGGCAGCAGCCAGTCTTCGGCCCCGGCGAGGATGCCGGCATCGGACAGATCGGGCAGGGCGACCCCCTGGGCGCGCAGCATCGCCACCCGCGCCTGCAGCCGCCGCGCGGCGGGCGTCATGCCGCAGGCCTCCAGCCCCAGCGCGCGCAGCCCGTCGAGCGCGGCGCGGGCGCGCGCCTCGGCGGAAGCGTCCCACTTTCGTTCCGACAGGACCAGTGCGCCCAGCCGTTCCCGCCGCACGGCCCGCAGCCGTCCGGCGCGCGCGTCCCAGTCGCAGACCTCTTCCGCCCCGATTCGCTCGGCAAAGAGCGCGCGGATCGCGGGCTCCGACAGCGGCAGGGCCTGGCGGATGCGCGCCTCGCGCGGGTCGCCGTCGAGGTCGGTGGCAACGATCCAGGGCGCGGTGACCAGCGGGTCCTCGGCGGCAAGGACCGCCCCCTTGCCGCCCGACAGCAGGTAGCGCGGCGACTCGCCCGGCCGCCGCTGGCCGATCCGGTCGGGATAGGCGAGCGCGGCCATCTCCGCGGGCGCGAAGCCCGCGTCGTCGGGGGCCAGGCGCGCCAGACGCTGCGCCTCGGCCCGGATGCGGTCGAGCGCCTCGCGCCGCGTTGCGTGCGGAACACGCCCGCCCGCCACCGCCTTCAGCCGCAGCGTGAGGTCCGAAGGCGCGCCGATCAGCGGGTCGCGGTCGGCCAGAAGCGCGGCAAGCGGCGCGGCGCCCTTGCCCGCCATCAGCAGCATATGCGCAAGTCGCGGGTGCAGCGGCAGCGCCGCCATCGCGCGGCCATGCCCGCTGATGCGCCCGGCCCGGTCCAGCGCGCCGAGCCCGGCCAGCAACTCCCGCGCCTCGGCCAGCGCGCCCTCGGGCGGCGGCGTCAGGAAGGCAAGCTGGTCCGACCCCCAGAGCGCCAGTTCCAGCGCCAGCCCTGCCAGGTCCGCGGCCTCGATCTCGGCCGGGGCATGGGCGGGCAGCGCACCTTCCTGCGCGCGGGTCCAGAGCCGGTAGCAGACCCCCGGCGCCACCCGGCCCGCGCGGCCGCGCCGCTGCTCGGCCTCGGCCCGGCTGACGGGTTCGGTCACCAGTCGCGTCATCCCCGATCCGGGATGGAAGCGCGCCCGTCGCGCGCGGCCGGCATCGACCACGACACGGATGTCGGAAATCGTCAGCGAGGTTTCGGCGATCGAGGTCGCCAGCACCAGCTTGCGCCCGGTCGCCGCCGGGGCGATGGCGGCGCGCTGCTGCGCGAAGGGCAGTGCGCCGAAAAGCGGGTGCAGCGCGACATCCGGCGGCAGGCGGCCGTCGAGCGCGGCCGAGGCGCGCCGGATCTCGCCCTCGCCGGGCAGGAAGACCAGTACGCCACCCCCCGTCTCGGCCAGCGCCTGGACGACCAGATCCGCCACCGCCACCTCCAGCCGCGCCGCGCGCGGCAGCGGCCTCTCTAGCCAGCGCGTCTCGACCGGATAGGCGCGCCCCTCGGCGGTCAGGACCGGCGCACCGCCCATCAGCGCAGCCACCGGCGCGGCGTCGAGCGTGGCCGACATGACCAGAAGCCGCAGGTCCGGGCGCAACGCTCCGCGCGCCTCCAGCGCCAGCGCGAGGCCCAGATCGGCGTTGAGCGATCGTTCGTGGAATTCGTCGAAAATGACCGCGCCGACGCCCTCCAGCGCCGGGTCGGCTTGCAGCATGCGCGTCAGGATCCCTTCGGTCACGACCTCGATCCGCGTGGCGGGGCCCACCCGCGCCTCGCCGCGGATCCGGTAGCCGACGCGCTGGCCCACGGCCTCGCCCAGCGTCTCGGCCAGGCGTTCGGCGGCGGCACGGGCTGCCAGGCGGCGCGGCTCCAGCATGACGATCCGGCCCTGGGTCACGGGCAGCAGCGCCAGCGGCACCCGCGTCGTCTTGCCCGCGCCGGGGGGTGCTTGCAGGACGGCCTGCCCATCCCGGTCCAGCGCGTCGCAAAGCGCGGGCAGAAGCGGGTCGATGGGTTGCGGGTCGCCGGGCAGATGCATGCGGGACTTATGGGCCGCGCGCCGGGCGAGTTCCAGTCCGCCGGGATCGGGCGGGGCGCACTGGACAGCGCCGGGCGCGCGAGGCAAGACGGGCCGCGACGGAGGCACGCATGACCACAGACCTTGCCGAGGCAATCCTGACCACCGACCGCCGGGCGCTTGCCCGCGCGATCACGCTGGTGGAAAGCACGCGGCCCGACCATCGCGACCGCGCCGCCGCACTTCTGGACGAGCTGGCCGGCCATGGGCGCGAGGCGCTCAGGATCGGGCTGTCGGGCACGCCCGGCGTCGGCAAGTCGACCTTCATCGAGGCCTTCGGCATGATGCTCTGCGACAAGGGGCTGAAGGTCGCGGTACTGGCGGTCGACCCGTCCTCGGCGCGGACCGGTGGCTCGATCCTGGGCGACAAGACGCGGATGGAGCGGCTGGCGCGGCACCCCAACGCCTTCATTCGCCCCTCGCCCAGCCAGACGCATCTGGGCGGCGTCGCGCGCCGCACGCGCGAGGCGGTCGCCCTGTGCGAGGCGGCGGGTTTCGACGTCGTGCTGATCGAGACCGTGGGCGTCGGCCAGTCCGAGACCGTGGTGGCCGAGCTGTCGGATGTGTTCCTGCTGCTGCTCGCCCCCGGCGGCGGCGACGAGTTGCAGGGCGTCAAGCGCGGCATCATGGAGGTCGCGGACCTGATCGTGGTCAACAAGGCCGATGGCGAGTTGAAGCCGCAGGCCGAACGCACGCGCGCCGATTACGCCGGCGCGCTGCGGCTTCTGCGCGCCCGCGCGGCGGACCCGCCCGGCTTTCCCAAGGCGATGGCCGTCTCGGCGCTGGAGGAGGCGGGCCTCGAATCGGTCTGGGCCGAGATCGGCCAACTCATCGACTGGCGCCGCGCCGAGGGGCATTTCGCCGCCCGCCGCGCCGCCCAGGCCCGGCACTGGTTCGCCGAGGAGGTGCGGCGCGGGCTTCTGGCGCGGCTGGAGAGCAAGGCGGCGCGGGCGCGGATGGCGGAACTGGCCGAGGCCGTGGCGCGCGGCGAGACCAGCGCCGGGGCGGCGGCGCGGGACATGCTCGACGGGCTCGGCCCCCTTGACGCGCCGGACGAGAGCCCTTAGAGGCAGGCCAGAGATTCCGGGCGCTGCCGCAGCGGCGCCCTTTGCCATTGACCGGGCGCCATCGGACGGATCGGCCGAACGCCCGCCGAGAGACGAGGACGAAACCATGTCGCGCCGCTGCGAACTGACCGGCAAGGGCCCGATGTCGGGCAACAACGTGAGCCACGCCAACAACAAGACCCGCCGTCGCTTCCT
>SLKW01000091.1 GCA_007134405.1 Paracoccaceae bacterium | reverse complement strand
CGCTATCACGCCGACCAGATCACCTGCGCGCGCACCCTGCCGGCGCTCGAGCGCGCCAAGGCGAACGGCTTCGACGTCACCGCCGGCATCTCGATCCATCACCTGACGCTCAACGAATTCGACGTCGGCGACTACCGCACCTTCTTCAAGCTGACCCCACCCCTGCGCTCCGAGGATGACCGCAACGCCGTCGTGCAGGCCGTGGCCGACGGGCTGATCGACGTCATCGCCTCGTTCCACACGCCGCAGGACGAAGAATCGAAGCGCCTCCCCTTCGAGGAAGCCGCCCCCGGCGCCGTGGGCCTGCAGACGCTCCTGCCCGCCGCGATGCGGCTATACCAGGCCGGCGCGCTCAGCCTGCCGCAGCTCTGGCGCGCAATGGCGCTGAATCCCGCGCGCCGGCTCGGGCTCGACTGTGGGCGACTGGCGCTCGATGCCCCGGCAGATCTGGTCCTCTTCGATCCCGATGCGCCCTTCGTTCTGGACCGCTTCACGCTGCGTTCGAAATCGAAGAACACGCCCTTCGACGGCGCGCGGATGGAGGGGCGCGTGCTGGGAACCTGGGTCGCGGGGCGCGCGGTCTACGCGCGCGAGGGCGCCTGATGCTTCCGGTTCTCGAGACCGCCCCCGTTATCCTCGTTCTGGTCGCGGCGGCGTCCTACCTGCTCGGCTCGATCCCGTTTGGCCTGGTCATCACGCGCCTCCTGGGGTTGGGCGATTTACGCGCCATCGGCTCGGGCAATATCGGGGCGACGAACGTGCTGCGCACCGGCAACAAGGGCGCGGCGCTTGCGACGCTGTTGCTCGACGCGGGGAAGGGCGGGATCGCGGTCCTTATCGCACGCTTCGCGGTGGGAGAGGATGCGGCGCAAACCGCCGCGCTCTTCTCGTTTCTTGGGCATCTCTTCCCCGTCTGGCTGGGCTTTCGCGGCGGCAAGGGCGTGGCGACCTTCCTTGGGACCCTAATCGCCCTGACCTGGCCCGCCGGCCTCCTTGCCTGCGCGACCTGGCTGGTGGTCGCCGGGCTCAGCCGCATCTCGTCGCTTTCCGCACTCGTGGCGGCGGCCTCTGCGCCGGTCTGGCTGGTCCTGTCGGGCCAATCCGAAGCGGCGGCGCTTTGCATACTCCTGGCCGCGCTGGTCTTCGTTCGCCACGCCGAGAACATCGCCCGCCTGCGCGCTGGATCGGAGCCTCGGATCGGCGCACGTAAGAGTTGAGCCAACACACGTGTCAGATTAACCTGAAATTAACCGATGGAGGTCGACTCTAGAAGAGTGGCTCACGTTAGCCGCGAAAACCCTGGTCGATTCGCGCAGGAGTGTTCATGGCGGTAGTAATCATGCTTGCTGGTATTGGGATGGGGGTTTTCGCGTCGATCAGCGCCTGGATCGTCAGCAGTTCACTGCTCATCGCCCTTGTGGCTTATCCCCTCGGCGGAACGCTGGGTTGCCTTTTGGTCGGAATTGCGGTGTATCTCTGCCCGAAACGTGCTGCCGAAGCGACGCGCGAACCGTCCGCCGATTTTCGATCAATCGGGTAACCGCATTAACGAGCGTCAGCGTCAAAGCCGACACGTCACCCCCGGCGCGCTCAGTGCACGGAGCGGACAATCGATGAATTACATTTCAGACGCGTTATGTCTGACTGAGAATTCTGCCATTGCGGCGGTCAAGTCGCCCTGGGCATCGATGCGACCCCAGAAGTCCACGAAATGCTGATCGGCCTCTTCCAACTGAAATTTCATTTGGTTCGGTTTATCGCGAAGGAAGAGCAAAATGTTTTCCTGCACGGTGTCGATGTAATCGAGCGCAAAGTCATGCATCGTCGCGTTCTTGTTTCTTGATCGCGCGCGCATCAGGATCTCCGTGCGGTAAGCGCGCATGATCCCCTTGTCCGCCCGTTTGACAAAAGAGGCGGCTACGGTATCGGGATCGCGGGACAGGTGGACATAAAAGGCGTTCGGCCCGTAATGCCGGTCAAGCCGGCCGAGCAGCCAACTCAATCGATTATCCGCCTCGATGTGCTGTGCCGGGTAAGCGAAGCGGTCCGCGCCAGTCAGGTGCGTGAGAGTCTCATGCCCAGCGGTGAAGTTGGTGATGTGCTCTGCGGCGCGAACGAATGTCGTCGAGCCGCACCGGCCGGTGCAAAGAACGAATACGTTTCGCCACTCCCGTGCGGAAGACATCGTCGCGACCCTCTGCGTTTGCGGTTCGTCGAAAGCGCTTCGCATTTCGTCCGCACGCTATCAGGCAACCTCACGCAGATCGCAAGTCCTCAAGCAGGAGCGATAAGCTCCTGTGGTAGCGGCGGGCACGGCGGCCGACGCCCACACCGATGGTCGCGTCGTATCGCTCCTCGAACCGGTTCATATCGGCGTTCACGATCGCGCGCGCTTGTTCGAAATCGAAACCGCTGCCAAAGCCATAACGTTTCAAGACGAAACGCGGGCTGCGATAACCCACGCGGCTCATCCCGAGGGCAAGGATATCAGCCGCAAGATCGGGGTCTGCGGCGCGGTCGGGATCGTCCTCAAGCGGTACGCTCAGCGCACGGGCGAACTTGCGATAGTTTTCGCGAAAGGTGAGCTGCACGAAGCCGCGGCCGAGAAAGCGCTTGCCGTCGCCTGGCTTTTCATTCGAGCGGTTGGCTTCGTATCGTTCTTGCTGCGCGCTCGGTCCCCAGATCTCGGTCATCTGACGCCCGAAGTTCGTTTCGTGCTCGGCGGTGGCCAGGATGTAGGCGATATGCGCGGGATCCGTCACGCCGTGGCGCCGGCAGGCCCTGAGGATACGGGGCACATGCGCCTTAACGGCGGAACGGTTGGCCGCGAACGTATCGGCGGAAATCGCCTCGGCGATGCGATCAAGCGCGGAGTCCTCCAGCGGGGACGCATCGTCGCTGAGTTTCGTCGATGGGTCCGCAACCGGAACGAGGATCTGTTCACCCGCGACGATGCGCCGCGCCGAGGCCTCATCGAAGCGCGTGCCGTCCAACCGCAGGATCTTGCGCCATGCGGCGGCATTGCCGATCTCGCGCCGGGCGATGGCAGAAAGGGTATCCCCGCGCGCCACGGTGATCGGACGTAGCGGTTGCGCGCCCTCCGTGGCGGCGCGGAGGTCGGGCCTCGGCTTGCTGAGGCTGATACCTGTCCCGTCCTCCTTCACGCTCACCGCGAGGTCGAGTTGTTCGGCCAGGTCCTCGATCGCTATTCCCGAAGTGCGGATTCGTGCCTCATCCGGCGACTTGTCCGCGGGTGCGAGTTGCACAAGGATCGGGTTGTCGCCTGCCATCAGCCGCACGCCCTCCTGTTCGACCTGCGCCAGCCGCCAGCCGAGGACGTCGAGAAGCCGGTCAAGCGGCACGG
>SLKW01000179.1 GCA_007134405.1 Paracoccaceae bacterium | reverse complement strand
TTCGGCGTGCTTAACATCGGCGAGACGGCGATCCCGGGCGCGGTCGAGCGCGTGGCGCAGATGCGCCGGGCCGGAAAGCCGGTCGTGGTGCTGACCAACGGGGCAAGCCATGCCCGCGCGGCGGCGCTGGCGAAGTATCGAAGGCTTGGCTTCGATTTCGCCCCCGAGGAGGTGGTGGCGAGCCGCGACATTGCCGCCGCCGCGCTGGCCGAGTGGCCGCGCGCGCATGTCTGGGCGGCGATGACGGCGGCAGGCGCAGGGTTCGACGACATTCCGTTCGACCTGCGCCCGCTGGACCGCGCGACAGAGCTGCTGGATCGCGCCGACGGGTTCGTATTTCTGGGCTCGGAGGGCTGGACGGAGGCGCGGCAGGCGGCGCTGGTCGCCGCCCTGCGCGACCAGCCCCGGCCGCTGGTGGTGGCCAATCCCGACATCGTCGCCCCGCGCGAGGGCGGGCTGACGCTGGAGCCGGGGCATTTCGCCCACCAGATCGCCGCGGCGACGGGGGTGGTGCCGCATTTCTTCGGCAAGCCCTTTGCCAACGCCTTCGACGCCGTGCTGCGGCGCCTGCCGCCGGGGCTGCGGCGCGAGCGGATCGCGATGGTCGGCGACACCCTGCATACCGACATTCTTGGCGGGCGCGCGGCGGGGTTTGCGACCGTGCTCATTGCCGGGCACGGGCTTTATGCCGGGCAGGGCGCGGCGCGGTTCATCGCCGGCTCGGGCATCCGGCCCGATTACGTGGCCGAGACGACCTGAGCGGGCGCCCCGGCGCCACGTGGTGCGCGCCCCTATTGCTGGCGGTAGCGACCGGCAAATCGTGCCCTTCGGCAGGGAAACCGCTGGATCGGGGCAGTGGTCCGCTGGCGGACCGGATGATAAAGCGTTGGTTTATAAACAAATAACCTGTGATGTTCACCGATTTGCAACCTTCAGGCGCTCAGCCGGTTGCGGGCGCAGAAGCACGAGACATCGACGGGCAGGTCGGACCGCGCGGCGGCGAGGTCGAGGCGCTGGCGGATCAGTCGCCCCTCGGCCGTGTTCTCGGCGCCGCGGCGGGTCAGGCAGTCCATCAGCCCGCGCAGCGACCAGAGGTTGTCGGGGTGGATCTGCGCCCGCGTCAGCGTGCCGCCGATGCCGAGATCCTCGCGGTAGACGGCCTCGGCCTCGTCGATGCGGCCCTGTTGCAGCAGAAGCGCGCCGAGGGCGTGGCGGACCGGCTGCATCCAGCCCCAGGGCTCGTCATAGGGCAGCGCATCCTCGCGCGCGACGGCCTCGCGCAGATCGGCGAAGGCGCGGGCGTAGTCGCCCTTGCGATAGGCGATCTCGCCCGAGAGCATCTTTTCGGCGACGGCCAGCAGGTCGATGCAGCGGTTGTTGTGCAGAAGCCGCGTCTCGGGCACGCGGGCGAGGGCGGCGTGGAAGGCGCGCTCCTCGGCCTCGGCCTCGGCCACGTTGCCGAGCGCGGCATGGGCGACGCCGCGCGCGTAGTGCATCGTGGCGACGAGGTTGCGGTAGAGGTCGGCGTCCTCGGGCAGGGGTTGGGCGAGGATGTCGTGCCAGCGGCCGAAGCGGATGAGTACGTGCTGCTTCACCGCGATGTAGCTTTCGAAATAGTCGGCCATCGGCGGGGAGGGGATGCGCAGCAGATCCTCGGGCGTCGTCGCGATCAGTTCCTCGGCGGCGGCGAGGGCGGGGGCGAACTGGCCCAGGAACATCGCCCCGTAGACCGCGAAATGGTAGTCGTGCACGCGGTAGCCGGTGTAGATGTTGTAGGGGCCCGCGCGTTCCAGGTATTTCCGGTCGGCCTCGATCGCCTTGAAGTTCCAGTGCATCGCGTCGCGGTAATGCCCGCAGAGGATGTCGATATGCGTGGGCATGTGCACCAGATGGCCGGCATCGGGCACCAGCTCGCGCAGCTTGTCCGCAGCCTTCAGGGCCTTCTCGGGGAAGGGCGACATCTCCATCAGGTGGACATAGAGGTGCAGAAGGCCGGGATGGTCCATCGCGCCGGGCAGGCGGTCGAAGGCGTCCTCGAGCACCTGCTGCGCCTCGCGCGTGCCTGCGCCCTCGGCGGGCTGGGCATTCTGCAGGTCCCACATCCGCCAGGGCGTGCGGTTCATGATCGCCTCGACGAAGATCGTGGCGATCTCGGCGTCGTCGGGATGAGTGCGGTGGGCGGCGCGCATCGCATCGGCGAAGGCGTCGTTCCAGGCGTTCATGTCGTCGGACGGGGTGGCCTGCGGGTAGCGGGCGGGCAGCGCCTCGATCAGCGCGCGTTCGGGCGGGCTGACGCCATCCGCCAGCGCCAGCGCCGCATCGGTGGCGGCGCGCGCGCGGGCGACGGCGGCGGCGCGGCCCGCGTCGTCAAACAGTTCCCACGGCATGTTGTAGTTCGGACCGGCGGCATAGGCGATGCCCCAATGCGCCATCGCGCAGCCGGGATCGGCTTCGAGCGCCTTTTCGAAACAGGCGATCGCTTCCTCGTGGTTGTAGCCATAGCACCAGGCCAGCCCGCGGTCGAACCAGAGCTGCGCCTCCTCCGACCCGGTCGTGACCCTGCGCGAATGCGTGCCCAGATCGTAATACTCCATGCCGTTGCTCCTGCCTTCCGAAAGCGCCGGACGGCCGGACATGGCCGTCCGCGGGCAGCATACGCGGCGTCCTAGGGCATGTCCAAGATTCCGCGCCGCGCCCCCCGATTTGACTTCGGTCAGAGATCGGGAAACTATGCGGCGTTGCGAGTTTGCCGGGGCTGCGCCCTGCCTTTGACTGACGCAAGCCCGGCGAATGTTTTTCACGCCGACAGAAACAACGACCGAATGGGGAGAGAGTTTTGAAAATCAACCATTTTGCCTGGGGAACGTCGCTGGCCGCGGCCGTGACCCTGGCCGCTCCCGTCATGGCCGAGGAACGCGTCGCGTCCATCGAGATCCTGACGACCACCGAGTCCTACGACCCGATCCGCTACGAGGGCGCCTATATCATCGCCGAAGCCTGGCAAGAACTGGGCCTCGACGTCACGGTCTCGCCGCTCGAGTTCCGCACGCTGCTGGACCGCTTCTATTCGGAACAGGAATTCGACGCGGTGATCCTGGGCTGGTCGGGCCGCGTCGACCGGCTGGATCCGCAGTTCTTCCTGGGCACGCTCGACAGCCGGCAGACGGGGCTGGGCGCCAACAACCCGGGCGGCTACGAGAACCCGGAGTATGACGAGCTTTTCGACGCGCAATCGCGCGAGTTCGACATCGACGAGCGCCAGCGCATCGTCCACGAGATGCAGGACCTCTACATGGGCGACGTGCCCGTGGTGATCCTGTTTCACCGCGACGAGGTCGTGGCCTACAACAACACCGCCTTCACCA
>SLKW01000196.1 GCA_007134405.1 Paracoccaceae bacterium | reverse complement strand
GTTTTCCAAGACCACGATGGCGTCGTCGACGACCATGCCGGTGGCCAGCACCAGCGCCAGAAGCGTGAGCACGTTGACCGAGAAGCCGACGAGCCAGATCGCCGCCAGCGTCCCGACCAGCGCCACGGGCAGGGTGATCGCCGGGATCAGCGTGGCGCGCACGTCGCGCAGGAAGAGGAAGATGATGGCGACGACGATCAGGAGCGCGAGGCCGAGCGTCTTGAGCACCTCGGTGATGGCGCCGCGCACGAAGGTCGCCTCGTCGGAGGTGATGAAGATCGACACGTCCTCGGGCAGGATGTCCTGCAGCTCGGCGATGATCTCGGTGACGGCGTTGGAGATATCGAGCGTGTTCGAGGTCGCCTGGCGGATGACGCCGATGCCGATGCCCGACTGGCCGTTAGCGCGCAGGATCGACTCACCCGGCGCCGGGCCGAGCGAGACCTGCGCCACGTCGCCGAGCCGCGTGTCCCCGCGCAGGATGAGCGCCTCGAACGCCTCGGGCGTGGTGACGGAAGCGGTGGTGCGCACGAAGATCGATTGCGCGCGCGTCTGCAGGGCGCCGGCCGGCACGTCGAAGGCGACATCGCGCAGCACGTCGCGGACATCGGCCAGGCTGAAGCCGCGCGCGGCCAGTTCCATCATGTCGAGATCAACGCGGAACACCGCTTCGCGCCGGCCGAAGACCTGCAGGTCGGCCACGCCGGGGGCCGAGATCAGCCGGTCCTCGACCATCTCCTCGACCAGGCGGGTCAGGTCCTGCACGGAGCGCCCCGAGGAGGTGACGCCGATGCGCATGACCGCGTCGGCATTGGCGTCGGCCTTGATGATGCGCGGCTCGTCGATATCGCCGGGAAGCTGGTTGCGGATGCGCCCGATGGCATCGCGGATGTCGGTGGCGGCGACATCGATATCGGTCGCATCGCCGAATTCGACCGTGACCCGGCTGCGGCCGAAGCGCGATTCCGAAGAGATGGCGCGCACGCCCGCAACCCGGCCGACCGCACCCTCGACCGTGCTCGTGACCTCGCGGTCGACGGTTTCGGGACCGGCGCCGGAGAAGTCGGTGGTGATGGTGACGACCGGGCGGTCGATATCGGGCAGCTCGCGGACCTCGGCGCCGATAAGCCCGGCGATCCCGGCAATCACGATCAGCGCGTTGAGCACGAAGGCCAGGATCGGGCGCCGGATGAACAACGCGGTGCCCGAGCGCTTCGCGTCTTCCGAGCGTTCAGCGGCGGCGGCCGCGGGCTCTGGCGCGGCGGGGTCGGCGGGGCGGTTGGCGTTGGTCATACCGGGGCGCCTCAGGTTTCGGAGGGCGAGGGTTCGGCGCGGGCCTGGATGGCGCCCTCGCTGCGATCGCCGGGGCTGTCGTCGCGCGAGCGCATCTCGACCTCGGCGCCGTCGCGGAGGCTCTGCACCCCTTCGAGCACCACATGATCGCCCGGAGCGAGGTCGCCGGAGACCAGGACGGTACCGTTGGCGCGCTGCACGATCCGGACATCGACCCGCGCGGCTCGCCCGTCACGGACCGCCCAGACGAATGCCCCCTCGTTCGTCCACTGGATCGCCAGCGGATCGACGGCGGGGTGGGGCGCGCCCTCGAATTCCATCTCGATGGCGAAGGCCATGCCGGCGCGCAGCGTATCGTCCTCGTTCGGGATTTCGGCACGGATGCGCAGGTTGCGCCCGCTTTCCTCGACACGGCTGTCGATGGCGCGGACCTGCCCCTCAAGCGGCGCATCGCGTCGCGCGAGCGGGGCCACGCGCAGCCGGTCGCCCGGCGCGATCCGCCCGACGAGACGTTCGGGCACGCGGAAATCGACCAGCAGAACCGAGCGGTCGTCGATCCGGGCGATCTGCGTCGAAGTGCCGACCTGGTCGCCCACCTCGGCGTCGATCAGGCCGATCCAGCCCTCGATCGGCGCGCGGATGGCGCGGCGGTCGAGGTTGAACTCGGCTTCGCGCAGGGAAAGCTCGGCGTTGCGGACCGCGAGTTCGGCCTCGCGGATCTGCACGGCGGTCGCGGTGCCGCTGGTGCGCAGGCGTTCCAGCCGCTCGGCGGTATCCTGCGCTTCGTCAAGCATCAGCTGGGCGCGGTCGCGCGCGATGCTTTCGGCTTGGTCGTCTAGGCGTGCGATCACGGTGCCGGCTTCGAGGAAGGCGCCCGGCTCGACATCGATCCCGACGATGCGGCCCGAAACCTCGGGCGTCAGCACGACCGACCGGCGCGCGGCGCCGGTTCCGATGGCGCTGACGCGGTCGCGCACGGCGATTTCCTCGGCCGCGGCGGCGATGACCCGCGTCGCGCCGCCGCCGCCGAAACTGCCCGGGCGGCCGCCGGCGCTACCCGGATCGGCCTCTTGTGCGAGGGGCAAACCCGCCCGTTCGAGCGGACCGAGGAGGCCGATACGGTCGAGCACCGGATGCGAGGCCGGCAGCCAGATTGCCCATGCAATCACGGCGACGGCCAAAACCGCAACCACCGCAACCGCCTGTCCCAGGTATCGTTTGAGCGCGTTCATAGAGTTCCGCATTTCCCCTTGCACGACCGAGGCCGTATTCTCCGTCGCGCCGCAGGTCAAATTAAAGCCCCGGCGGCGAATTGCCACCCGTAAGGGGTTTCGAAGTCGTGAATAAGGCCTCGATCAGACGAAAACGTCGAAGCGCAAGGCGTTTGCGTCGATATCGTCGGCTTTGTCCGGGGGCGGCGCGTCGGACCGCAGGACGCGTCCGCCGGTCACTTCATCGAGCGCGGCCAGCAGTTCCGGCAGGGGGATGCGCGTCCAGTTCCGGGCGCGCGCGACCGCCTCGTCGACCGGTACAAGCGCGGTCTTTAGCGCGCCGCGCATCAATTCGAGCCCGTGATCGCGCAAGGTCGCGTTGTGGCTGCCGTGATGCCCGACCTTGTAGAGGATCGTACGTGCAAGCAGGTCCGGCCCCTGCACGGGGCCCGACGCACCGTTAAATTCCAGTCCCTGCCACGATAGCCAGTTGCCGACCTGGGCATCAGCGGCGAGCAGGAGGACATCGCCGCCCTCGAGTTCGATCGCCAGGGCAAGGCTCGAATTATTGGTGTCGCGGTCGAGGCGCAGCGCGAGGTCGAGGGCGCTGTCCAGCCAGGCGGTTTCGATCCGCCGCCATTCCTGGCCCGGCGTGTCGATGGCGCGGGCAAAGAAAGGCAGGCTGCGCGCCATTTTCAGCGGGATCCCCCAGCGTGCGGCGAAGGGCGCGTCGGGCGGATGCGCGGCCGCTGCGGCGGGGTGTTCGGGCGCGTCAGAAGACCCTGCCGAGAAACCCTGGCGCAGCGGCGGGTCGCCCAGCAGCTCCAGCATTTCGTCAACCGAAAGGCCGGGTGCGAAGCCGTAGCCCTCGCCCCGGCG
>SLKW01000432.1 GCA_007134405.1 Paracoccaceae bacterium | reverse complement strand
CTGCATCTCTTCGGGACGGATGCGCAAAAGGCGCACTGGCTGCCGCGGCTGGCCGATGGACGCGAATTGCCTGCCTTCGGGCTGACCAGCGATGCCGCAGGCTCCGACGCGGCTTCGATGCTGGACCGGGGCGTGGTGTGCCGCGGTGAGTGGCAGGGTCAGGAGGTGCTGGGCATCCGGCTCAACTGGTCGAAGCGCTACATCACGCTCGCGCCCGTCTGCACGCTTCTCGGGCTCGCCTTCAAGCTCGAGGATCCCGAGGGGCTTCTGGGCGACGATCCGGCCCCCGGCATCACTTGCGCCCTGGTGCCCGCTGACCTGCCAGGGGTCGAGGCCGGTCGGCGGCACATTCCGGCGGGCACCATGTTCCAGAACGGGCCGATCACGGGGACCGATGTCTTCATTCCCATCGAGAACATCATCGGGGGGCCGGATTATGCGGGCAAGGGCTGGATGATGCTCATGAGCGCGCTCGCCGCGGGCCGAGGCGTTTCGCTGCCATCGCTGGCCTGCGCTGCCACGACTCTTGCTGCCCATTCGAGCGGCTCCTACGCACGTGTGCGCGAGCAGTTCGGCCTGCCGATCTCGAAATTCGGCGGTATTCAGGAACCGCTCGCCCGCCTCGCCGGCAGCGCCTATGCGGTCGAGGCCGCGCGGAAACTGACCTGCGCGGGCCTCGACGAAGGCCGGGCGCTGGCCGTGATCTCGGCGATGATGAAGTATTGCGCGACCGAAAGGATGCGCGCGGCGGTCGACGATGCGATGGACATCCACGCCGGCAAGGCGGTGATCGACGGGCCGCTGAACTACCTCTCGCCCATGTATCGGGCGGTGCCTGTGGGCATTACCGTCGAAGGGGCCAATATCGTGACCCGTTCGCTGATGGTGTTCGGCCAGGGCGCGATTCGCGCCCACCCGCATCTTCTGGACGAAATCCTCGCCCTCGAGACCGGGCAGCAGGACGAAGCGCTGACCGCCTTCGACAAGCATTTCTGGCGCCATGTGGGCCATTCGCTGCGCACGATCGGGCGCAGCTTTGGCCGCGCGCTGACCGGCGCGGCCTTTGCTCCAGCGCCCCGGGGATCGGGGCGGGCGGCGCCCCTCTACCGTGAACTGGCGCGCTGGTCCGCCGCCTACGCCATCACCGCGGACATGGCGTTCCTCACGATCGGCGGCAATCTGAAGCGCATGGAAATGCTGTCGGGGCGCATGGCCGATATCCTTGCCGAACTCTACTTCATGTCGGCCGTCCTGAAACGTTGGCACGACGAGGGGCAGCGGGACGAGGATTTCGACCTGGTCGTCTACAATTCGCGGCGCGCCTTTCCGCGCATCGGGCGGCTGTTGGACGACACGATCGCGAACTTCCCCTCGCGCGCCACAGCCTTCTTCTTGCGCGCCGTCACGATCCCCAGCGCGGTCGGCGGCGGCCCCTCCGACGCTCTGACCGCCCGCTGCGCGGCGTTGATCAGTGAACCGGGGGCGGTGCGTGACCGGCTCGGCGCGGACTTGACCGGGCCGGGACAAAGCCTCGGCATCACGCTCCTGAACGACGCCTATGCGCGGACCATTGCGACCGATGGGTTGCGCCGCCGCCTGCGCGAACTCGACATGGAGCCTGCCGCCGCGGTGGAGGCGGGGCTTCTGACGCAAGACGAAAAGACCCAGCTCGACGCACTTTCCGACGCAGTCGCCAAGGTTGTCGCCGTCGATGACTTTTCGCCAAAGGCGTTCGCGGCGCTCTTTGCCGGCGCACCGGCGCCCGCCCGAACGACCCCGCCACAGGAGGCTGCCGAATGAGTGATCGCGACGTCTATCTGATCGACGGGGCGCGGACGCCCTTTCTCAAGGTGCGCGGCCGACGCGGCCCCTTCACGCCGGTCGATCTGGCGGTGCAATGCGGGCGCCCGCTGCTGGCCCGGCAACCCGTCGCGCCTGAGGCATACGACATGGTCATACTCGGCTGCGTGAACGTCATCGCGGACGAGATGAATCCGGCGCGAGTGGCCGCGCTGCGGCTTGGCATGGGCGACGAAATGGTCGCTTTCACCGTGCAGATCAACTGCGGCTCGGGCATGCAGTCGCTCGATACCGCCTTCCGCTATATCCGCGAGGGCCAGAGCGACCTGATCCTGGCCGGCGGCACCGAGGCGCTGAGCCATGCGCCGCTGGTGCTGCGTGACGAGGCCGTGGACTGGTTGTCGGGAATGCAGAAATCCTCGGGGCCGCTCGCCACCGCGCAAAGCGCGATCCAGATCCGTCCAAGCCACCTCAAGCCCGTCGTCGGGCTCGAACGCGGGCTGACCGACCCGATCACCGATCTCAGCATGGGTCAGACCGCCGAGCTTCTGGCGCATCACTTCTCGATCACTCGCGCGATGGCGGACACCTACGCGGTGGAAAGCCACAAACGCCTTGCGGCGGCGCAGGAAGCCGGCGTGCTGGAGGACGAGGTTCTGCCGGCATTCGACCGCGCCGGTCATGTCTACAAGAACGACGATGGCGTGCGCCCGGACAGCTCGGTCGACAAGCTGGGCGAACTGAAGCCTGTGTTCGAAAAGCCCTACGGCAGGGTAACGGCGGGCAATGCCTCGCAGGTGACCGACGGCGCTTCGTGGTGCATCCTGGCGTCGGGTGATGCCGTCAAACGGCACAAGCTGCAGCCGGTTGCGAAGCTCGTCGACAGCGAATGGGCGGCGCTGAATCCGGCGGTCATGGGGTTGGGGCCGGTGATGTCGGTCACACCGCTTCTGAGCCGGCGAAACCTCGTGCCGGGCGATATCGAGCTGTGGGAAATCAACGAGGCCTTCGCGGCGCAGGTCCTGGCCTGCCTTGCTGCTTGGCAGGACGCGAATTTCTGCCGCGAGGTGCTGGGGCTCGAGGCGCCGTTCGGCACGATCCCGCGGGACCGCCTGAATATCCACGGCGGGGCGATTTCGCTGGGGCACCCGGTGGGCACCAGTGGCAATCGGATCGTCCTGCATCTTGCAAACGCGCTCAGGCGGACCGGCAAGACGCGGGGCGTGGCCACCGAATGCATCGGAGGCGGCCAGGGCGGCTCAATGATACTGGAGGCGGTGTGATGCTCGACAAGGTCACGAACTTCCTTGACAGGAGCGAGCTTGAACTCGGCGCGGCCCGAAATGCCCTGGGCGAGGGGCCCTGGCGCTACGCGGTCGACGACGAGGGGATCGGCTGGCTGGTCCTCAACCGCGAGGACGCGTCGGTCAACACGATTTCGGACGCGGTGCTGCGGGCGCTCGATGGTCAACTGACCCAGGTCGAGGCCGATCTGCCCCGCGCCCTGGTCATCCGCTCGAGCAAGGCCAAGGGCTTCGCCGCCGGGGCCGATATCGACGCGCTCGCCGACATGGATGCCGACGCGGCCG
>SLKW01000009.1 GCA_007134405.1 Paracoccaceae bacterium | reverse complement strand
CTGCAAGAACGTCTGGACCTCGCGCGAGGGCGTTGAATATGCATGGTTCAACAATGTCGAAACCAAGCCCGGCATCGGCTATCCCAAGGACTGGGAGAACCAGAAGCGCTGGAACGGCGGCTGGCATCGCACGCCCGGCGGCCATCTGGTGCCCAAGCAGGGTGCCAAGTGGCGGATCCTGGCGAACATTTTCGCTAACCCTGACCTGCCCGAGATCGACGATTTCTACGAGCCGTTCGATTTCGACTACGACCACTTGAAATCGGCTCCCGAAATGACGGCCTTCCCCACCGCGCGCCCGCGCTCGAAGATCTCGGGCGAGCGGATGGAAAAGATCGTCTGGGGACCGAACTGGGAGGAAATCCTTGGCGGCGAATTCGCCAAGCGCAGCCAGGATTACAACTTCGACGGCATCCAGAAGGAGATCTATGGCGAGTACGAAAACACCTTCATGATGTACCTGCCGAGGTTGTGCGAGCACTGCCTCAACCCGTCCTGTGTGGCGTCGTGTCCCTCGGGCGCGATCTACAAGCGCGAGGACGATGGCGTGGTGCTGATCGACCAGGAAAAGTGCCGCGGCTGGCGGATGTGCGTCTCGGGCTGCCCCTACAAGAAGATCTACTACAACTGGTCGACGGGCAAATCCGAGAAATGCACGCTCTGCTACCCGCGCCTGGAATCGGGCAACCCCACCGTCTGCTCGGAAACCTGCGTCGGTCGCATTCGCTATATCGGCGTGATGCTCTATGACGCCGACCGCATCGCCGAGGCCGCCGCGATGCCCGACGAAAAGCAGCTCTACGACGCGCAACTCGATATCTTCCTCGACCCCAATGACCCGAAGGTGATCGAGGCTGCGCGCGCCGAAGGTGTTCCCGAGGACTGGATCGAGGGTGCGCGCCGCTCGCCCATCTGGAAGATGGCGATGGAATGGAAGATCGCTTTCCCGCTGCACCCGGAATACCGGACGCTGCCAATGGTCTGGTACGTCCCACCGCTCAGCCCCATCCAGAACGCGGCGGAAGCGGGCAAGATCAGCGCGCAGGACGACATGCCGGATGTGCGCAGCCTGCGCATCCCGGTGCGGTACCTCGCCAACATGCTGACCGCCGGCGACGAGGCGCCCATCGTGTCCGCGCTCGAGCGCATGCTGGCGATGCGCTCCTACATGCGCTCGAAGACCGTGGACGGAGTGGTCAATATCGGCGTTGCCAAGCGTGTCGGCATGACGCCGGTGCAGATCGACGAGATGTACCAGCTGATGGCGATCGCCAACTACGAAGACCGCTTCGTCATCCCGACGACGCATCGCGAAATGGTCGAGGATGCCTATGACCTGCGGGGGGGCTGCGGCTTCACCGATGGAAACGGCTGCTCGACCGGCAATTCAGGCTTCTCGCTCTTTTCGGGCGGGAAGAAGTTCCGCAGCCCACAGGAGTTCATCAAGTCATGAGAACCTATCGTGCCCTGTCAGCGCTGCTGACCTACCCCACCCCACAACTGCAGGAGGCGGTTCCGGCGATTCGCGACAGCCTGGCCGAGGGGCTTCTGCCCCCGGCGCATGCCGCCGCCATCGAGCCCTTGCTGCAAGAACTTGAAACGCAGGACATCTACGACCTGCAGGAGCGGTTCGTCCTGCTGTTCGACCGGTCGCGCACGCTTTCGCTCAACCTCTTCGAACACATCCATGGCGAGAGTCGTGACCGAGGTGGCGCGATGGTCGATCTTCTTGAGACCTACCGCGCCGGCGGCTTCGACCTGCAGGGACCGGAACTGCCCGATCATCTGCCGGTTCTGCTGGAGTTCTTATCGACACGCCTGCCGGCCGAGGCGAAGGCGATCCTGGGCGATGCCGGCCATATCCTGGTCGCACTCGCCGAACGGCTGAAGCGGCGCGACACGTCCTACGCGCCGGTTCTCGACGCGCTTGTGGCGCTGGCGCAAGCCACGCCCGAGACCGAGGAAGCGAAGATCCTGCTCGCCGAGGACGACGACGACCCAGAGGATCTCGAGGCGCTGGATGCGGTCTGGGAAGAGGCGCAAGTGACCTTCGGGCCCGACCCGAATGCCGGATGCCCGGTTTCCCGCGACATTCTCGCCAAGATGGACATGCCCCTCAGCCCCGCCCGCGCGCCCCAGGCGCAGGGCCGCTGATGACGGAGGACCCAACCCATGTTTGACCTAGACTTCCTGATCTTCGGCATACTGCCTTACGCGACGTTGGCCGTGGCCCTGATCGGCTCCATCGCCCGCTACGAGCGCGACCCTTTCACATGGCGCGCCTCGTCAAGCCAGATGCTGCGCCGCAAACAACTGGTGTGGGGCTCGATCCTGTTCCACATCGGGATCATCGTGCTGTTCTTCGGCCACCTGATCGGTCTCTTCACGCCGATCTGGCTGCTCGACGCACTCGGCATTTCGTACAGCCTGAAGCAATGGGCCGCTGTGATCATCGGCGGGGCGGCGGGTCTGGCGGCCTTCATCGGCTGCACGATGCTGTTGCATCGGCGTCTGTCCGATCCGCGGATCCGCAACAACTCGACCTACGCCGATATCGGCATCCTGGCGCTGCTCTGGGTGCAGATCGTTGTCGGTATGGGCACGATCTGGCTGACACTGGAGCATATGGACGGCGCCAAGATGCTGCAGTTCATGACCTGGTCGCAATCGGTCATGGCCCTGCAGATCAACGCCTGGCAGGAGGTCGTGGACGTGCACTGGCTCTACAAGTTCCACATCTTCCTCGGAATGGTGATCCTGGTACTGTTCCCGTTCACCCGGCTCGTTCACATGCTCTCGGTGCCGGTTCGGTTCCTGTGGCGGCCCGGATACCAGATCGTGCGCTCGCGGCACGGTGCAAAGACGGTCCGCACGGGGCTGCGGCCCTTCGCGCAGGATCAGCGGCCGAACCCCACCTATCCCGCGGAATGAGGAGGATAACATGAAACCGCTTCTGCCGCCGATCACGGTGAATGGCACGACCATTTCGGCCGAACGCATCGCCGCCGAGGCGCAGAACCATCCCGCGCCGAAGGGTAAGCCAGGCCATGCCTGGCAAGCCGCGGCGCGGGCGCTGGCGCTGCGCGAACTGATGCTGCAGGCGGCCAAGGCGCGGGGGATCACCCCCGCGCCGATGGAGGTCGCGCCCGGACAGGTCGAAACCGACGAGGAGTCGCTTGTCCGTCAACTGATGGAAGCCGAGGTGACCCCGGACCCCGTCGATACCGAGGCCCTGCGAGCCCTCTACGACACGCAGCCCGAGAGGTTCCGCGCGCCGACGCTGTACGAGGCCGCGCATATCCTGATCCCGGTCAAGCCAAACGACCTGGCCGGCAAGGCCGAGGCCAAGGCGCAGGCCGAAAAGATCACGGACGAGGCGCGCGCGCATCCCGAG
>SLKW01000396.1 GCA_007134405.1 Paracoccaceae bacterium | reverse complement strand
GTGGGGTGGGAAAGGCTGCAGCAGTGGCAGGCGACGCTCGTTGATCTGGCGGCGTTCCGAGAGGCGGCGGAACGCGACCCGTTTCGCGGCCGTGCGCCCCTCTTTGACCGATTGGACGGCGCGGACATCCTGCTCACATATGTCGAAAGCTACGGCCGCTCCAGCTTCGAGAACCCCCTGTATGTCCAGACGCACACCGGCACCCTCCGCGACATCGAGCGCCGGCTTTCGGCCGAGGGGGTGGAAATGCGCTCGGGCTGGCTTACCGCGCCGATGGTCGGGGGGCAGAGCTGGCTGGCGCATGGGTCGTTGGCGTCTGGAATGTGGCTCGACACTCAGGGCCGCTATCGTGCGCTCCTGGCAAGCGACCGGCGGACGATGTTTCACTTCGCACAGGACAGCGGGAAACGAACCGTGGCAATCATGCCGGCGCATGTCTTTTCCTGGCCCGAGGGCGCGTACTTCGGCTTTGATGCGATCTACAACGCACCCGATCTGGGATACGCGGGGGAGCCTTACAATTGGGTAACGATGCCCGATCAGTTCACCTTCGCCGCCTTCGACCGGTTGGAACGTGACCGCGCGGGTCGCACGCCACTTTTCGCGCAAATCGTCCTCGTCTCCTCCCATGCGCCCTGGCTGCCAGTCCCACCGGTCATCGATTGGGACGAGATAGGCGACGGCACGGTTTTCAACAAATGGGCGGCAATGGGCGACCCGCCCGAGGTGGTCTGGCGCGACCACGACCGCGTGCGCGAGAAATTTCGTCTGGCGATCGATTATTCGCTTCAGACCGTCGGCGCCTATGCCGAACTGCATGCGGGCGCGCATGCCCTGATGGTGGTCCTGGGCGACCACGAGCCCGCGCGCTTCGTCTCGGGCGTGGACGGGTTCGACGTGCCTGTTCACCTGATCGGTCCGCCCGAGGTGATTGCGCTTTTCGACGATTGGGGATGGAGCGCCGGCATGATCCCCGACCCGGACCTGCCGGCCTGGCGAATGGACGCGTTTCGCGATGCCTTCCTGCGGGCGGTCAGCACTGGCGCGCCCCCCGGTCGATTGGGCGATCCGTCGGCCAGGGCAGGGATTCGGGCAGTGTCACCCTTATCGCCCGGCGTCGCGCCATGAAAAGGCGTTGGGCCGGTATACTGCGCCCTGCGGTCGCCGTCCTGGTGCTGGCGGGGCTGTGGTACGGCTTTGACGGGGCGGCGATCGTCGCGCATTTGTCGGCGGCGCGGCCGGGGTGGTTGGCGTTGGCGACGATCCTGCTCAGCGCGCAAATCGTGCTCTCGGCCCTGCGCTGGCGTCTGACCGCGGGGGCGCTCGGGCAGGACTTCGGCCGCCGGCTGGCCATTCGCGAATACCATCTTGGAGTGCTTGCCAACATGGCCCTCCCCGGGGGCGTGCTGGGCGATGCCGGGCGTGCGGTACGCGTGCGCGCAATCTCCGACGCCGGCCTGGCGCGTGCTGCCTTGGCGGTGGTGATCGAGCGGATGGCCGGTCAGGTGACGCTCGCGGTTGCCCTGCTCCTTGGCCTTGCCTTCTGGCCAGGAGGCGCGGGCTGGGCAGTTCTGGGTTTCGGGGGGCTGCTGGTAATTACCGGCACGGTGTTTGGTCTCGCCCGCCTGGGCTTCGGCCTTTTAGTGCAGCTTAAAGGCGCGCTGGCCGACGCTTGGCTGCGCGCCGGGATCTGGAAGCGGCAATTGCCATTTTCGGCGGCGATCCTGGCCGCCAATCTTGGCGCCTTCGCCGCTGCTAGTGCTGCGATCGGCGCGCCGCTCACGCTCAGCATCGCGAGCGTTGTTCTGCCCCTGACCTTGGCGGCCATGCTGATCCCACTCAGCATCGCTGGCTGGGGCTTGCGCGAGGGTGCCGCGGCTGCGCTCTGGCCGCTTGCCGGGTTCACGGCCGAAGCCGGAATCGCCGCCTCGGTCGCCTTTGGGCTCTGCGCTCTGGTGGCCGCCTTGCCCGGCCTCACCGTGCTTGCGCGCCGCGCACCGGCCTGAGGCGGCCTTGACCCGCGCAATTGGCCGTAAACCCACTGCGCACCTGGCGCGAGATGCCCCGCTGATCGTTTTACGTGCCGGACTCCTTGCCCGGCGCGGGCCGCGCGGAAATCGCATTGCTCCTTGCCGCCCGGGAAACTAAGCCTGAACCATGACCGCGACGATCGAGATGCCAATCTGGCTTGTGATTCTGGTTCTGGTGCTGGCAGCGATCGCCACGCTCGACCGGATCATCGGGCCGGGGCTGCGCTGGTTCCTGCGTCGGCGGATGGAGCGTGCGGTCGAGGAATTGAACAAGCGCCTCGAACGCCCCATCCAGCCCTTTCGCCTCATGCGCCGGCAGGATCAGGTCATCCGGCTCATCCACGACCCGCAGGTGATGGAGGCGGTCACCGAATACGCCCGGACCGAGGGCGTGCCGCACAACGTCGCCTTCGCCAGGGCGCGGTCTTACGCGCGCGAAATCGTGCCGGGCTTTTCCACCGCCACGTATTTCGGCTTCGCCATCCGTGTCGCCCGCCGGCTCAGCCGCGGGCTCTATCGGGTGCGGCTCGCGCGGACCGACAGCGATACCTTGCGCGGGATCGACGCGCGCTCGGCGGTGGTCTTCGTGATGAACCACCGCTCGAACATGGATTACGTGCTGGTGACCTGGCTGGCCGCCGACCGCTCGGCGCTGTCCTATGCGGTCGGTGAATGGGCGCAGGTCTGGCCGCTAAAGTCGCTGATCCGGGGAATGGGCGCCTATTTCATCCGCCGGCGGTATTCATCGACCCTCTACCGCGCGGTGCTGGCCCGCTACGTCCAGATGTCGATCCAGGAAGGCGTCACGCAGGCGATGTTCCCCGAAGGCGGGCTCAGCCTCAACGGCGCGGTGGGGCCGGCAAAAAAGGGCCTCCTGCATTACATCGTCCGCGATTTCGACCTGTCGTCGGGGCGCGACGTGGTCTTCGTGCCCGTTGCGCTGAACTACGACCGGGTGCTTGAGGACCGCGTCCTGATCGAGGCTGCGAGAGACGGGACGCGTCGGTTTCGTGTCCGGCTGACGCTGGTGGCAGGCTTCACGTTGCGCATGCTCTGGCAGAAGGTGCGCGGCACCTTCCGCCATTTCGGCTACGCGGGGGTCTGCTATGGCCGGCCGCTCTCGCTGCGCGATTTCATGACCGGGCGTGCCGACGCCAGCACCGAGGCGCTGGCCGACATGCTTATGGCGCGCATCCGGGCGGCGGTTCCGGTTCTGCCGGTCCCGCTTGTCGCGGCGGCGATGGTTCAGGCCGGTGACGCCGCGGCCGCGGCCTCGGCCCTGAAGGCCGAGGGCGCGCCGCCCATGCCGGTCAGCCGGACGGCCCTGACCGAAACCGGGCAGGCCATCGCCGCACAGTTGCAGGATAAAGGCGCACACCAGCACCT
>SLKW01000466.1 GCA_007134405.1 Paracoccaceae bacterium | reverse complement strand
CGGGCACGCCTGCGCGGTGCATCAACTCGACCCCGGCAGCGGCGATCAGCGGCGTCTGCTCGGCGGGCTTGGCCAGCACCGCGTTGCCGGCGGCGAGCGACCCGGCGATCTGGCCGGTGAAGATCGCCAGCGGAAAGTTCCAGGGCGAGATGCAGGTGATGCGGCCGCGCGGGCGCATGGCGGGCGTGATGCGGGCGGCGTAGTAGCGCAGGAAATCCGCCGCCTCGCGCAACTCGCCCACCGCGTCGAGCTGGGTCTTGCCCGCCTCGCGCGCGAGGATCGCGAAAAGGCGGCCGTATTCTTCTTCGTAGAGATCGGCTGCACGGTTGAGGATGGCAGCACGGTCTTCTGGCGATGCGTCCCAGGGGCGGGCGGCGGCGAGCGCGGTCTCGACATCCGCAGCGCTCGCCTGGGTGACGTCGCCCACGGTGTCGTCGGGTCGCGCCGGGTTGATCGCTGCGACCGTCTCGCCGCCCGTAGCTTCGCCCGCCAGGATCGGCCGGGCCGTGAAGCGGGTGGTGGCGAAAGGGGAACGGGCGGCCTCGATCGCGGCGAGGTCGGGCCGGGCGGTCAGGTCGAAGCCCTTGGAATTGCCCCGGTCGGGTTGGAAAAGCTCGGGCCCGGTGCGGATCGGCAGCGGCTTGCGGTTCGCCCAGGCGGTGAAGGGGCAGGCGGCGACCTCCTCGGGCGGGACGGAGTCGTCCACGATCTGGTTGACGAAAGAGGAGTTGGCACCGTTCTCAAGCAACCTCCGAACCAGATAGGCAAGAAGGTCGCGATGCGCGCCGACGGGAGCGTAGATCCGGCAGCGCGTGCCCTCGCCCTCGAGCACAAGGTCGTGCAGCCGTTCGCCCATGCCGTGCAGGCGCTGGAATTCGTAGGCGCGCTTGTCGAGCCCCATGTGCCGCGCCAGGTCGAGGACCGCGGCGACGGTATGCGCGTTGTGGGTGGCGAATTGCGGATAGATCCGGTCGGCGAACCCCAGGAGCTTGCGGGCATTGGCGATATAGCTGATGTCGGTCGCGGACTTGGCGGTGAAGACCGGAAATCCGTCGAGCCCCAGGACCTGCGCACGCTTGATTTCGGTGTCCCAGTAGGCGCCCTTGACGAGCCGCACCATCACCTTCCGGTCAAGCCGTTCGGCCAGGGCGTGCAGCCAGTCGATCATAGCGCCCGCCCGCGGCCCGTAGGCCTGTACGACGACGCCGAAGCCGTCCCAGCCGGCAAGCTGCGGGTCTTCCAGAACCGCCGCGATCACGTCGCAGGAAATCGCCAGCCGGTCGGCCTCCTCGGCGTCGATGTTGAAGCCCATGCCGCGCTCGGCGGCCATGCGGGCCAGGTCGCGCACGCGCGGGACCAGTTCCTCCATCACCCGGTCGCGCTGCGCTTCCTCGTAGCGCGGATGCAGCGCGGAAAGCTTGACCGAGATGCCCGGATTGTCGCGGATATCGCCCTTGTTCGCGGCCCCGCCGATGGCGCGGATCGCCTGTGCATAAGCGTCGAAATAGCGCGCAGCGTCGGCACCGGTGCGCGCCGCTTCGCCCAGCATGTCGTAGGAATAGCTGTAGCCCTTGGCCTCCATCCCCTGCGCCCGGCGCATCGCCGCCTCGATCGTCTCGCCCAGGACGAACTGGCGGCCCATCTCCTTCATCGCGCGGCCGACCGCGGTGCGGATGACGGGCTCGCCCAGCCGCTTGACCGCTGCGCGCAGATGTCCGGCGATGCCCGGCTCACCCTCGTCGAGGACGCGACCGGTGAGCATCAGCGCCCAGGTCGAGGCGTTGACCAGCGATGAGGAGGAATGGCCCAGGTGCTTGCCCCAGTCCGAGGGTGCGATCTTGTCCTCGATCAGCGCGTCCATGGTCAGTGAATCGGGAACGCGCAGAAGCGCCTCGGCCAGGCACATCAGCGCCACGCCTTCCTCGGTCGAGAGCCCGTATTCGGCCAGGAACACCTCCATCAGGCCCGGCCGGGCGCTGGAGCGGATCCGGCGCACAAGCTCCGCGCCGAGCGCGGCGATGCGCGCCCGCGCCGCATCGTCAAGCGCGGCGGTCGCGATCAGGTCCTTGACGGCGGCGCTTTCGTCCTTCGGAAGTGGGGTGAGGATCGGCTGGGGCAGGGACATGACGGAAGCCTCGGGTGCGGTGGGTCACTTTTCCCCATCATACAGGCTTCCTGTGTCACCCGTTTCCCGATTATGCTGGAATGAAAGTTCAATTGCCTGCGTTAGTCGAGGCACATAGTCGAATGTCCCGCCAAACGCTCGATGATTTCGATCTCGCCATCCTGCGCATCCTGCGCCGGGAGGGGCGGATCAGCGTGACCGAGCTTGCCGGGCGAATCAGCCTGTCGAAGTCGCCCACCCAGGCGCGGCTGAAACGGCTGGAGCGCGCGGGATACATCACCGGCTACCAGGCGGTGATCGATCATTCGCTTCTGGGCAGCGACCATGTCGCCTTTGTCGAGGTGAAGCTTTCCGACACGCGCGAGGCGGCGCTGCAGGCGTTCAACACGGCGGTGCGCGCCACGCCCGAGATCGAGGAATGTCACATGATCGCCGGGGCGTTCGACTATCTGCTCAAGGTGCGCAGTTCGGACATCCAGAGCTACCGGGCGGTGCTGGCCGAGCGCATCTCGACCCTGCCGCATGTCGCCTCGACCTCGACCCATGTGGCGATGGAGGCGGTGAAGGAGCAGGGCGGCGGCAGGTAGGGCTATGGCCGGCGGCGGGAGGCAATCAGAAGCGGAACGAGACACCGACCGAAGCGCCGGTGCTGCGGGCGTCCGAGCCACCACCGAAACGTGTGTGGCTGATCTCGCCCGTCAGGATGACGTTGTCGCGCAAGAGGCGCGCGGCGCCGATGCCGATCAACCAGCCATCCGCGTGATCCTGCCCTTCGGCGTCGGTGCCGGCATCGCGCAGATGCGTCAGGCCGACCGAGCCGAAGCCCCAGGTTCGGCCTTCGGCGCCCAGTACCGGGCCGCCGCGCAAGCGCGTCGTCGCGCCCCAGCTCGTCTCACCGTCGCCCTGGCCGAAGCGCCCGACGGCGAGTTCGCCACCGGCGATCCAGTTGCCCAGGTCGAGGTTGTAGCCGACGTGGCCTGCGACGTTTAGCTCGGTCGTGCGCCCCGCGTCGTCGATCCCGGCGCGCTGGCCGGAGCGCGCGATCCCGAAGGTGACGCCGCCGTAGGCGCCGGTCCAGCCCTGGCGTGAGGGCACTGGCGTGGACGGTATGCTGATCGTCGGCTCGACGGAGGTGACGGCGGCACTTCCGGCATTCGCGGCGGGCGCAGCCAGCATGGCGAGCAGCGCGATCGCAAGCGCGAAGGGGGCGAAATGCGGCATCGGCTTCTCCATGTCCTGTGTCCGGGCAGGAAGGTCGCCCGCGCCCGAGGCTTGAACGCGGCAGAAAATCATAGGTTGCATAAT
>SLKW01000385.1 GCA_007134405.1 Paracoccaceae bacterium | reverse complement strand
CGGCGCGCGGGCGTGCCACGCGGGCGCACGGGGAATGGCGGAAACGGGCGGCAGAAGGGGAGCGGCGCGGGCAGAAGCAGCGGCCGCGCCACTGCCGCGCGCAAGCCCAGGCGCGGAAACTTCCTGACCCGCGCGGTGGTCGGGCTGTTCTCGTTCATCTGGCGCGTCATCTGGGGCGTGACATGGCGCGTGGTCGCGGTGGTCGCGCTCGTGGTTTCGGCCGCAACGCTCTATTTCTATGCCACCCTTCCCGAAGTCTCGGACCTGCTCGACGGCCGTGCGCGCGGGTCGGTCACGATGCTCGATGCCGATGGCAATGTCTTTGCCTGGCGGGGCGAAAGCTTCGGCGGCGCGATCACGACCGACACGGTTTCGCCGCATCTGAAGCATGCGATCATCGCCACCGAAGACCGCCGCTTCTGGTGGCATTTCGGCGTCTCGCCGCGCGGGATCGCCAGCGCCGTGCAGATCAACCTCGCCGCCGGGCGGGGGCCGTTCCAGGGGCATGGCGGCTCGACCATCACGCAACAGGTGGCCAAGCTTCTCTGCCTGGGCGTGCCCTACGATCCCTCCGAATGGGAAAGCGAGGCCGCCTACGAGGCCGATTGCCGCCGCGGCACGGTCTGGCGCAAGCTGAAGGAACTGCCCTACGCCTTCGCGCTCGAGCTGCGCTATTCCAAGGACGAGATCCTGTCGATCTACATGAACCGCGCCTTCCTGGGCGCCGGCTCCCGCGGCTTCGAAGCGGCCGCGCAGCGCTATTTCAACCGCTCGGCGGCCGAGGTCGATCCCGCCCAGGCGGCCATGCTGGCGGGGCTTCTGGTCGCGCCCTCGCATTTCGCACCGACGCGCAACCTGCGCCGGGCCCAGACTCGCGCCAACGTCGTCGTCTCGCTGATGGAGCGCGACGGCTACCTGACACGCGAGGAGGCCGAACTGGCGCGCGCCCAGCCCGCCGTCCTGTCCGAAACCGCGCAGGCGCGCACCGGCGGCTATTTCGCGGACTGGATCATGCAGACCGGCCCCTCGTACCTGACCCGCGAGACGACCGAGGACGTGATCATCCAGACCACGCTCGACCCTGCCCTGCAGGCGGCGACCGAGGCTGCGCTGGACGAGGTCTTCAGCACGCGCGTGCGGCCGGATTCGACCGCCGAGGCCGCCGTCGTCGTCATGTCCGCCGACGGCGCGGTGCGCGCCATGCAGGGCGGGCGGCGTTACTCGCAGGGCGGCTTCAACCGTGCCACGCAGGCCCGCCGCCAGACCGGCTCGGCCTTCAAACCCTTCGTCTACGCGCTGGCGATGGACGTGGGCTTCGATCCGTTCGACATGGTCGAGGACCTGCCGCTGACCCTGAACATTCCTGGTTCCGGCAATTGGAGCCCACGCAACTACACCAATGACTTTCTCGGCATGATGACCCTGACCGAGGCCTTCGCGCGCTCGCAGAACATCCCCGCCGTCCGCATTTCCGAGGCGATGGGGCGGGAGGAAGTGCGCCGCGCTGCCAACGCCTTCGGCCTGCAGGCGCAACTGGCCGAAGGCCCGGCACTGGCGCTGGGGTCGAGCGAATCGACGCTGCTCGACATGACGGCCGCCTATGCCGGCATCCTCAATGGCGGCAGTTCGGTGCGCGCCTATGGCTTCACCTCTCTCAGGCTGGTGGCCGATTCCGAGCCCTTGATGGGCATCGGCGGCGGCATCGGGACACGCGTGATCTCGCAAGAGGCGGCGGGCAAGCTGACCTGGATGATGACCCAGGTGCTCGAGGCGCCGCACGGCACCGGGCGGCGGGCGCGGCTCTCCGACGGGCGTCAGGCCGCCGGCAAGACCGGCACGACGCAGGCCGCGCGCGACGCCTGGTTCGTGGGTTTCACCGCCGACTACGTGGTCGGCGTCTGGATGGGCAATGACGACAACGCGCCGCTCGTGGGCGTGACCGGCGGGGGGCTGCCTGCCGAGATCTGGCGCGCGACGATGGAGCGCATCCATGAGGGCATCCCGCAGCGTTCGCTGCCGATGATCGTGCCCGCACGTCCGCAAACCGATACGCCCAGCGGCTGGGACCCACCCAGCGCCGTGGGCCGGACCGGCGGAAGCGGGGGCTATACCGCAGGTGCAGGCGCGAGTTCGGGACCGGGTGACCAGCCGGCAGGGCTGCAGGAAACGATCCGCGGCATCCTCGGAAGCATCTTGGGGAACTGACCCGGGAAAGAAGTGGAGCCACCGCGCCCAAGGCGCGGGCGCTCAGGCCGGTTTGGCGACCAGCAGATCGGTTGGCGGCGCTCGCATCAGGTCGCGCGCATAAAAGCCCAACTGCCGCGGATCGCGGCCGGAATGCGTCCCGATGCAGACGAGATCGGCGGACAACTCGCGCTGCCGATAACCCAGAACCTCATGCACGCCTCCGGGCACGATTTCGGGCGGTTCGGCGAATTCGGGGAGGCCGGGCGTTGCCAGAAAGGCCGCGCGCATCTGCTCGGCCTGGGTCAGCGAGTCGTCGCTTGCGGCATCCTGGGCGGTGAAGCGCGCCCCAAGCGGCAGTTTCAGCGCATGGATGGCGTGGAATTCGGCCTTGGGCGCCAGGCGCGCCGCGATGCGGATCGCCGCCGCCGAGGCGGGCGAGAAATCCGTCAGCGCAAGGACCCGCCGGTAGGGTTGCGCCGCGTCCCGATGCGCGATCAGAACCGGCGCGGGCGCGGCCAGAACGATCTGCTCCATCGTCGTCAGCCGCAACAGATCCAGCACGCGCCGCACGCCATGCAGCCCAAGAACGATCAGGACCGCGGCTTCCCGGCGGGCGAGCCCGGCGAGTTCCTCCGCCGGCAGGCCCGTGAGCACGCGGATCTCCGGCGCGGGGCTCAGCCCGCGCGCGACCGCGTGCAAAGTGGCCTCCGGGTCGGCCTCGGCCTGCCGGTTGCGCCGGTTGAGCAGGCGCTTGCCAAGCGCCAGCAAGGCGCCCGGCCGTCCCTCGGACTGCGCGGCGTCGGCTTCCGCATCGATAACCTCGTCGGGCTCCCTTTCCGAAAGGGATTGCGACTCCGTCACCGTGGGCGGTGCGACATGGGTCAGAAGAAGCCGCGCGTCGAGCGTCGCGGCAATCGCCGCCGCCCGCGCGGCGACCTGCGCCGAGCGCGGCGAAAGATCGCTGGCCGCCAGGATTGCGCTTTCCATCATCGGGACGCTCCGCAAATCGCGCATGTGACCTCAGGGCGAGAAGAACGCAAGCAACGGCGGACACTGGGACAGATGCGTGCTTCCCAAACTAGTGCGCAACCGCGGGGGGCGTCAATTGCGCTGCGCGCACGGCAATGCTACTCGGCGGGAAACGGGAGGAAACGCATGGATCTGGGCATTCGCGGAAAGCGCGCGCTGGTTTGCGCCGCAAGCAAGGGGTTGGGCCGCGGTTGCGCCGAGGCGCTGGCCGAGGCCGGGGTCGACCTGG
>SLKW01000283.1 GCA_007134405.1 Paracoccaceae bacterium | reverse complement strand
GTCCAGCATTTCGGCATAGAGAAGCGCGCTCAGCGGGGTGAACTCGGATGGCTTCAGGATGCAGGTGCACCCGGTGGCGAGCGCGGGAATGACCTTGAGCGCGATCTGGTTGATCGGCCAGTTCCACGGCGTGATCAGGCCACAGACACCGATCGGCTCGCGCCAGATCCGGTCGCCATTGGGCAACGTCTCCTCCCACGGGAAGTCGCGCAGGGCGTCGATGTAGGCCTCAAGATGGCCGACGCCGGCGTCGGCCTGTTGCTCGTGGCACATGGTGCGCGGTGCGCCGAGTTCGAGGGTGATCGTCTCCACCATCTCGTCGTATCGGGTGCGGTAGATTGCCAGCAGGCGCTCGAGCAGTGCGGTGCGGTCTGCAACCGGGGTTTGCGACCAGGACCCGAAGGCGCGTTTCGCCGCGGCCACCGCGCGATCGATGTCGGCCGCGCTTCCAAGCGAGATCACCGCACAACTCTCCTCGGTTGCCGGGTTGATTACCGGATGATCGCGCGGCGTGACCGGGTCGACCCAAGCGCCGTCGATGTAAAATTGCCGCTTTTCGATCATGCCTCCCACTCCTTCCCGTTTAACCTGTCGCGGATGATGCGCAGCCGCGTCGAGATCTGCATCACTGTGAACGGCACCATGCACCAGTCGGATGGGAAGCGCCAGAAGCGGCGTTTCTCACCGCATCGTAATGCGCGGTGGCCGTTCCATCATTGGACGCGGTTACGGGGGATGCTAATCTGAGACGCAGTCGCCCGAGGCGTTCTCCTTGGCACCACCGTGGATAATCCGGCCGCAATAGAGAGGTATTTCCGTTTGGGCATCCAGCATCGCGTCAAGGGCAACGGCAAGGGCGCTGAATATTCAGGTTGCGCGTTTGGAGCTGCCATCGTTGCGGTTTTGATCCTGATATCTGGTGCGGAGGCATATGCTCAGACGCGTGGCGCGGACTGGATAGGCGTGGCGGGTGCACTGGGGATCGACGCGTTTGAACGACCTGCTGGCGATTGGCGGCTTGATCTGCCGCATGATCATGGGGTGCATCCGGAAGCGGGGACGGAGGCCTGGCAAATGGTGGCGCATCTGGCCGACACCAACGCGGTGCCCCTGGGCGTCCAGCTCTCGCTTTTCCGTCTTGGCGTTCTTCCACCTGACACACCCGCCGCAGAGCGCTTTGAGCCCCGCGATTTATATCGTGGACACATGATCCTGACCGATGGCGCCGGGAATATCGTGCTCGCCGAGGAGCGGTTCGGCCGCGGACTGGCCCGTCTGGTAGGGTTCGATGAAGCGAACCACGAGTTGAGACTGGACGATTGGTCGATTGACTTCGCGCCGGATGACGGCGAGCCGCGCTGGCAGTTGCGTGCGAGTGTTGGCGATACCCGGCTCGATCTCACGGTTCGGCCTGCGAAGGTGCCGCTATCCGTCGATGGCGAGGATGTCCCATTTAGGGGCTATTCGTTCAGCCGCTTGGATGTAGACGGCACGCTTGAGACAGACGACGGCGAGCGGGCGGTATCTGGCGATGCTTGGTTCGAGCATCTCTGGGGGGAGCTTCCGGTGCCGGGCGGATCGCCCGTTGCATCGGACCGGCTCCAGGTGCAGTTCGACGACGATACCGAGCTTGCCGTCATTCGGTCCCGCCGGCTCGATGGGAGGGGGGCGCCAACCGTGGAGGCGTTCTTGATCGACGCGGATGGGCGCACGATTCCGCTGGCCGACGGTGCGGCGGAGGTGGACTTCACCCGCGAATGGCGGGGCGCCGAGGGCTCTTGGCCGGTGGAATGGGAAATGCGGCTAGATGAGTTCGAGCTTTCGGTCACGCCGGTGATGGATGGGCAGGAACACGCTTTCGCCTCGCCGACCTGGTCCGGTCTTGTGCGGGTCGATGGACAACGGGGCGATCAGGAGTTGACCGGCATGGGCACATTGCAACTGTCAGGGTACGCAGCGCCATGAAGCATTGGCTGGTCGGGTCGCTTCTCATTGGTGTCGTGGCTGCGGGCGTGGCGGCGGCTTGGCTGTCAGGCGCGCTGCCAGGACGTTTCGCTGCAGATCCAGACCGGTTCCGCTCACCGACCGGCGAGGTGGCCGCCACGCCGCAGCGGCCTGGCGATCCGGATGAGGGTTACCGCGCGCTGGTCAACGAACCCTATGTCAATTGCGGCATGCCCTATGAGGCCTACCGGCGGATCGCGCCCAAGACCGACCCGGCAGATCTGTTGCCGGGCAGGGAGGGGCGAAACGCCGAGTTGCCATACTTCATGACTGCGCATGTCAATGCGGATGGTGTGGAGGTGGTGTCGAACAACTGCCTAGTCTGCCACGCCGCGCGTATCGACGACGAGATCGTCGTGGGTCTGGGCAACGCGTTCGACAATTTCACCATCGATCCGCGGCGTCTTGTCACCGAAGTGGGGCGATACGTTCGCGGCCCAGAGCGGAGCGCTGCGTGGCAACATTGGGCTGACCGGATCGAAGCGATTGCGCCCCATATCCAGACCGAAACAATCGGCATGAACCCCGCGACCAACCTCAGTTGGGCGCTGATGACACACCGCGACCCGCAGACGATGGCCTGGTCGGAAACCCCGCTGCTGGACCCGCCGCCGGAACGCCCGGTGCCACTTCGCACGCCGCCCTGGTGGTGGATGGGAAAGAAGAACGCCATGTTCTACACCACGATCGGCCGCGGCGATCACTCGCGCTACATGCTCTTTGCATCCCTACTGTGCGCCGACTCGGTCGAGGAGTTGCAGGAGATCGACGCCTACGCTGCCGATATTCGCGCCTTTCTCGAAGGCCTCGCGCCGCCTGCATTTCCTTGGGACGTGGACGAAGAACTTGCGCAGGAGGGCAAGGCCGTATTCGAGGCGAACTGCAGCAACTGCCACGGCACCTATGGCGAGACACCGAGCTATCCGAACCGCGTGATCCCGCTCGATCGTATCGGCACCGATCCGCTTTATGCGCAGACGATGACAGACGGCACGCTCGATCGCTTCTACGAGTGGGTCGAACGGTCGCCGCATGGCGGGACCGTTCGCGCGGCCCCGGCCGAGGGCTACATTGCTCCGCCGCTGGACGGTATCTGGGCCGTAGCCCCCTATCTGCACAACGGTTCGGTGCCCTCCCTGCAATCGTTGCTCGACAGCAGCCTGCGCCCGCGCTTCTGGCGTCATGCCGAACCGCCCGTCTATGATCCAGAAAAGGGGGGTTGGCGTCATGAGGTGCTCGAGACCGGCAAGGGTGCCGCCGAAGATCGAGAGATGCGGGCGCGGATCTACGACACCACGCTGCCCGGCTACGCGAACGGAGGGCACCTCTATGGCGACGACCTCTCAGACCGTGAACGCGCGGCGATTCTCGAATACCTCAAAACGCTTTGAGTGCGATCGACCCGAGGCTTACCGCCGAGGCTGTCCCGGGGGAGTTTTACT
>SLKW01000454.1 GCA_007134405.1 Paracoccaceae bacterium | reverse complement strand
CGGCGTAATCCAGGTCCAGCACTGGCTGACCCGCATACAATCCGCAGGAAACGGCCGAGACATGCCCCGTGATCGGGTCACTGCTGATCAGACCCGCAGTCAGCAGCTTGTTCACCGCCTGACGCAACACGACCCATCCACCAGTAATCGCGGCGCACCGCGTACCGCCATCGGCCTGCAGGACATCGCAATCGATGGTGATCTGCCGCTCGCCAAGGGCCGCACGATCGACGCATGCGCGCAGCGATCTTCCGATAAGCCGCTGAATTTCAACGGTTCTGCCGCCCTGCTTGCCGCTCGCGGCCTCGCGGCGCATTCGTGTGTTCGTGGCACGCGGCAACATGCCATATTCGGCGGTGACCCACCCCAGACCCGAGCCTTTCAGAAATGGCGGCGTCCGTTCTTCCAGCGAGGCGGTGCACAGCACCTGGGTTTCGCCAATGCGGATCAGACACGACCCTTCGGCATGCCGGTTGACGCCGGGTTCTATCGAGATCACCCGCATTTCATTCAGTTCGCGTCGTGACGGCCGCATGTCTTCTCCTTTTTTCGGCGAGCCTTGCAAATACAGGGCCAGACCGCCCATATGCAACCTGAATTGACCCGATCAAGGCATCGCTCTAATCCTGTCTTGGGGGATGCAAAGAGCCCAGGAATGACCGAGCACCGCGATCTACTCAACGAGATGAACGACCGCTCGCGAGAGATCTTTCGCCGCGTGGTCGAGGCCTATCTGACAACCGGCGCCCCCATCGGGTCGCGGACCCTGACGCGGTCGCTGAGCGAGCAGCTTTCGGCGGCGACGATCCGGAATGTCATGCAGGATCTCGAATATCTTGGCCTGCTCGAAAGCCCGCATGTCTCCGCCGGGCGCGTTCCTTCACAGCAGGGGTTGCGGCTTTTCGTCGATGGACTGCTCGAAGTGGACGCCGTCTCGGCTACGGACCGCGAAAAGCTGGATGCGACGCGTTCGGGCAATGAACGTGACCTCGGCGACACGCTCGACCGGGTCGGTCATACGCTGTCCTCGCTGACCCATGGGGCAAGCCTCGTGCTGGCGCCGAAAACCGAGGCGCCAATCAAGCATATCGAATTCGTGGCCCTGTCGCGGGAACGCGCGCTCGTGGTCCTGGTGTTCGCCGACGGTCAGGTTGAAAATCGAATCTTCAATCCGCCGGCCGGGGTGCCGCCTTCGGCGATGCGCGAAGCGGCGAACTTCCTCAACGCGCTCGCCTCCGGGCTCACCCTGTCGGAGCTGCGTCAGCGCGTCCGCGCCGAGATCGAGCGCAGCCGCCAGCAGATCGACGTGCTGGCCAGCGACCTCGTCGAACGCGGGATGGCGCTGTGGGAAAACGGCGGCGAATCACAGGAACGCCTCATCGTCCGCGGCCGTGCCAATTTGCTCGACCGCGCGGCGTCGGACGACCTCGACCGGATCCGAGAGCTGTTCGACGATCTGGAACGAAAGCGCGACGTGGTCGATTTCCTGGAACTCGCCGAAAAGGGCGAGGGGGTGCGTATCTTTATCGGCTCAGAAAACAAGCTTTTCTCGCTGACCGGTTCCACTTTGGTGGTTTCTCCTTATATGAACGCTGATCGGAAGATCATCGGCGCGGTCGGCGTCATCGGCCCGACGCGGCTGAATTACGGCCGGATCGTGCCGATCGTGGATTACACCGCGCAACTGGTGGGACGCATCCTGACCGAGCGCGGGACAGAGTGACAGAGGACCGCATGGCACAGCCACAACAGACCGAAGCGCAAGACGTCACCGACGCGGAAGCCGCACACACGGCGGATACCGAGCATCACGACCCGGCGCAGGCCCTCGCCGAAGCCGAAGCCGCGTTCGAAGCCGAGCGCACCGAGATGCGCGATCGCCTGATGCGCGCGCTGGCCGAACTGGAGAACACCCGCAAACGGGCCGAGCGCGACCGGCGCGATGCGGCCGCCTATGGCGGCGCGAAACTCGCACGCGACTTGCTGCCCGTCTTCGACAACCTGAACCGGGCGCTCGCCGCCGCCGACGAAAAGAGCCGGGCCGAGGCCAAGAGCCTCTTCGACGGGGTGGAACTGACCCTGCGCGAGCTTCTGAATGTCCTGGCGCGCCACGGCGTCGAACGCATCGCACCGAAACCGGGCGAACCCTTCGACCCGCATCTGCACGAAGCGATGTTCGAGGCCCCGCTGCCACAATTCGCCGCCGGCCAGATCATCCAGGTGATGACCGAGGGCTTCCGGATGCGCGACCAATTGCTGCGCCCGGCACAGGTCGGCGTTTCCTCGAAACCGGCTGACTGATAGCGCGACCTGACGTATCGGATCGAGTGTTTCGGGCGTGCTGAAGGCGTGCCGCCGACAGACGTCTGGCGCCCTTTTCCGATAGGTTTCGTTGTGGTTAACCGCTCGAAATAGATAAGCTAAAACAATGACTTGCAGAAGCGTCCACGCGTGGACGCTTTCGACGTAGCCGGCTAGAACATCTGGCCGGGTAGCCACAGGGCGAGCGCCGGGAAGGCGAGAAGCAGGACCAGACGCACCAGATCGGCGGCGATGAAGGGAAAGATCCCGCGCACGATCCGCGCCAGTTTCAGGTCCTTCACGGTTGCCTGCACCACGAACAGGTTCATCCCCACCGGCGGCGTGATCAATCCGACCTCGGCCACGGTCACGACCAGGATGCCGAACCAGATCATGTCGATGCCCAGGCCCAGCGCGACCGGCGCCAGCAGCGGCACCGTCAGCAGGATCATCGACATCGAATCCATGAAGCAGCCGAGGATGACGTAGAAGACGAGGATCAGGATCAGCACCGTCATCGGCGTCAGCGGAGATGTCTCGATCCACAGGACCAGTTGCCGGGGCAGGCCAGTTGTCTCGAGGAAATTGTTGAAAAGCGCAGCACCAATCAGGATGAAGAAGATCATCCCCGTCAGCCCCGCCGTCTCGCGCAGCGCCTCGCGCAGGGTCGCACGGTCGAGGCGACCGCTGACCAACGCAAGCAGGAAGGCACCGACCGCGCCGACCGCCGCCGCCTCGGTGGGTGAGAACCAGCCGGCATAGATCCCGCCGATTACCAGCGCGAAAAGCAGAAGCACCGCCCAGACCCCACGGAACAGGGCCAGCCGCGCGCGCCATGGCGTCCGGGCGGCAGGCGGTGCAAGTTCAGGCCGCAGACGCACGCGGACCACGATCGCGAGCCCGTAGAGGAACGCGCCGATCAACCCCGGCACGATCGCCGCGATGAACAACTGGCCGATCGATGTTTGGGTGAGCAGGCCGTAGATCACCAAGAGGATCGAAGGCGGGATCAGAACCCCCAGCGTGCCCCCCGCCGCCACAGCCGCGGCGGAAAGCGAATCGTCGTAGCGGTAGCGCCGCATCTCGGGCATCGCCACGCGCCCGATGGTGGCGACCGTGGCCAGCGACGAGCCGCAGATGGCGCCGAACAT
>SLKW01000395.1 GCA_007134405.1 Paracoccaceae bacterium | reverse complement strand
GAGTTTCCCCAGCCGTGTCGAAAGCTCCGAGAACTCGATATCCAGGCAGATGACGATAGCCACCTTGAGGCCCATCCACTCGAACACCCTCACCTGCCCGCCGCGCACGGTCACCCCCTCTGCGCCGTCTGTCTCGGCCGGCGTCAGGCTGAGCTTGTCCTGATAGTGCGCATCGCCTTGGGGGGTGAGAAGCCAAGCCCGATTGGCGAAAGTGGGTGCGCCCTTCTTCCGACCCGTCGAATGAGGGATCGTGCCAGGCATCAGGCTGACACCGTAGTGCGCCGAGAGTGCTGCCATCGCGGGCAGCGCAACAGTCCCGGTCTCGGCCAACCAGCCGAGGCCCGCCTTCGCCGGCATACCCGGCGGCGCGAAGGATAGCCATTGCGCGCAAGTGTATTCAGGCATGAGCAACGCATTTACACCGCGCGCCGCCGCATCAGCGAGCCGAAACTCAATCCGGCCCAGCCAGGATGCAAGGTCGACAACAGGCGCTTCCAGATTGGCGGCCCACAGATCTAGCGAAATATGTTCCGGGGTCGGCCTGGCGTCCTCTGGGGGCATATCAACTTCCCTATTTGTGAGCGAGTAGCCAGACGTTCACTCGGGCGGGGCGATGCAGCCAAGCGCGGATGGTGCGCGAAGGATGCTGGCCTCCTTGAACGCAATGGAAGCCACTTACGTTCCCCAGGCGTCGCTGATCAGTAGGTGCCGGGCGGATCGCTGGCCGGAAAGGATTCGTCGCTCCGCTCGTCGACCATGTCCCAGTCGCCGGCGCGTTGTCTTCTGCGGCGCAACTCCGCCTGACGATTCGCGGCACGTGCGCCGGTCATGCCCACCCGACGTTCGCCCGGGTTCATCACCTTGGACACGACATATCCGAGCAGCACCAGCATCACGAGTTTTCTCAGCATCGTTTCGCCCCCATGGTCTTCGGCATACCCTCGGACATGCTCCGGTGCCTCTGGATGTCGAAACGTTTCTCGATGCTGGTTGTTCCACTGTTGCGTGCGGCGGAATGTCATTGCCAACGAGCGGTTCATGTCTCAGCACCTCAAGGAGACGGAAATGACGCAGGCCGACGGAAAGGAAATCGCGTCCGACGCCGTGAAAGCGGCTGCGGAGCCTGGCCTAGGAGTCGCGTAGAGCGTCCCCCAGGCCTGTTGTCTTGTCGCCACCGTTTCGGGGATGTTCCGATTTGACCGTGACATCGTCGTGCTGGTCTGTGTGTGTGTTGTCGGCCGATAGATGTCGATTGCAGTCAGGCAGCAGCGATCCGCGTTCGATGTTCCCGGCCGCAACCATGAAGCGTCATCGCCGCAGAGATGTATTTCCTAAAGCCGCGCTTATGCGAGGGCGCAGGCTGGGCATTGGCGGAGCAGCCGCCGACGCAGGTATCCAGATGCAACCGGCCAACGTAAATTGTCTCGGGAACCCTTGCCAGGCTGGCCGGTCATACAGACAGTGATCCCGAGGAGTCCGACATGGCGAACCAAACTTCCCAACCGGCGCCTGAGGTCACGGATGCCAGAAGCGATGAAACGCATCAACTGATTGCCTTGAACAAGGTCGAAGGGACGGCCGTCTATACGAAGGGCGGTGGTGGTTTCCTGGGGATCGGCGAGCGGTACCACCCGCTGCCGTGGGAGGCGCTGACCTATCACCCGAACTTCGGTGGATATGTGGTGAACGTCGAGCGCGACCACCTTGAAAACGCGCCGCATTACGGGCCTGACGAGAACCCATGGCACGATCCGAAATATGGCCCTGCCGTTTATGGGTACTACGGGCTCCGGCTGCACTCGGACCACTGAAACGAAGCAGCGTAGCTCGTTGCCTCGCCGGCGGGGCGGCGCAGGCGGGCCGAAACCGCGCTTGCGCCAGGGCCGCGCGGGCATGGCCGGCCCGTTCGAAAATCAGACCCCGGATGTTTATGCGCGCGCACGAAGTCCCCGTGACCGGACTTCTGCGCATCCAGTCCTTCCTCACCGCCGCCGCGATTAACCTCAAGCGGCTGGCAGTCACTCTTTTCGCTCTGATGCGCGCCTTCTGGTGGCTTTAGGCACAGAAACGGCCGGCCTAAACACCCGCCAGTGCCGAATGCTGGCCAAGTCGCTCGAATAGAGCATCACCGAACGTGCTCGCCAACAGAATTGAGTTCTTCAACAGCCGTCACCAATTTTTGCGCATATCTCTCATCCGGTTCGTCAGCGTCGCGCTCGGCGTTGCGCTTGAAATCCGGGTCAACCCGAAGGCAGGCCCCTGGCGGAGGCCGCGGGCTCTGCCTACGGTGTATCGAGTTGCGCCGAGCGTCGGCGCAGTCGCTCACCCAGCAGCAGAAGAGTAGGGGTGACGAGAAGCGTCAGGGCTGTCGCCACGGCGAGACCGCCGACCACCGTCGCGGACAGCTCTGTCCACCACTGGGTGGAGGGGGCACCGAACACCATAATCCGGTTCAGAAAATCCACGTTCAGCCCCAGTACCATCGGCATCAGCCCCAGCCCCGTGGTAAGCGAGGTTAATAACACCGGCCGCAGGCGCTGCGCACCAGTGCGCAGGACGGCCTCAAGGGGTGGCTCGCCGGCGCGGCGCAGGGCGTTGTAGGTGTCAATCAGCACGATATTGTTGTTCACAACGATACCGGCAAGCGCGATGGTGCCCACGCCGCCCATCACCACGCCGAACGGCCGCCCGGCGATCAGGAGCCCTAGCAGCACCCCGGCGGTGGAGAACAAGATCGCCGACATCACGATCAGCGCTTGGTGGAAGTTGTTGAACTGCAACACCAGGATGGTGAACATCAGGGCTGCGGCGGCGAGAAAGGCGGTACTCAAGAAGTACTGCGCCTCGGCCTGCTCCTCGGCCTCGCCGCGGAAGGTCCAGGAAACGCTTGCGGGAAGATCGGCGCGTTCCAGCGCCGCGCCGAGCGCGGCGATGCGCTCGCTCGCCAGCCAGCCCGGGGCCACCCCGGTTTCCACCGTCGCCACCCGCTGCTGGGAGGCGCGGCGGATCGTGCCGGTACGCGGCGCCGGCTCCAGCCGCACGAAGTTCGAGATCGGCACCCGCCCGGCGGCGGTGGGCACGCGTAGGTTCTGCAACTCCTCCAGCGTGCGGTCGCCCGGCGGGAATCGCACGCGGATGTCGACCGTGCCGTCGGCATCCTCGGGGCGGTAATCCGCCAGCGTGATTCCCTGGGTCAGGAGCCGCACGGCCTGGCCCAGCAGCGCCACATCGGCACCGAAGCGGGCGGCCTCGGCGCGGTTGACCATCAGCCGCCATTCGAGGCCCGGCACCGCAAGCGTGTCGGTGATGTCAGTGAAGCCGCCCAGGCGCCCCATCTCGGCACGCGCGAGGCGGACCGCGGCGGCGTGATCGGTCAGGCTCGGGCCTTGCAGTTCCAGCGCCACGGGCTTGCCGGTGGGCGGCCCCATCTCCATCAGCCGCACCTGGAGATCCACGCCGGGAAG
>SLKW01000116.1 GCA_007134405.1 Paracoccaceae bacterium | reverse complement strand
CTGCGGACCGGGTCGTGGCCTATCTGGTCGCGGTCCTGGTCGAGGGCAAGGCGCTTGCCGCGTTCTCGCTGATGTTCGGCATCAGTTTCACGCTGCTGATCGGCCGGATGAAGGCGCGGGGCGAGCCCTGGCTGGCGATCTATCTGCGGCGGCTCCTGCTTCTCGGTGGGCTGGGGTTGCTGAACGCAGCCTTCTTTTTCTGGGGCGACATCCTGACGACCTATGCGGTGCTTGGGCTGATGTTGCCCATCGCCATACTATTGCCGATCCCGGTCATTCTCGGCCTTGCGGCAGCGCTGCTGATCGTGCCGCCGGTTGCCTTCGCACTGCTGGGCGAGGTGCCGCCCGCGCCTCTGGCGGACGACCAGCTGCTCAGCCTGCGGGCATTCGCGCATCCGAACCCGGCGGTGACCGTGTCGCATAACTGGGCGCTTTTTACCGGCGCCGTGGGCGAAGGCGAAGGGGCGCGGCGGATCCGCTATGCGGAACTCGCGGCCCTGTTCCTGATCGGGCTTGCGGCGGGGCTGGAGAAGATACCCTCGCGGCTTGCGGCGAGCCGGCGCTGGCTGGTGCCGCTTGGCTGGTCGCTGGTGGGTGTCGGCCTGGCGCTGGAGGCGATCCGGGCCAGCGGCGTGGTGGTCGTTCCCGGCGGGCTGTTGCTGCAGAACGCGGATGCGTTGGTCGGCGTGGGTTACGTGGCGCTGATCGCCATCTGGCTCGACAGCCCGCGTGGTGCCTGGATGCGGTCCTGGCTGGCACCGCTGGGGGCCATGGCGCTGACCGGGTATCTGATGGGGGGCTTGCTGGGACAGATCGTTTTCTATGGCTGGGGCCTGGGGCAGATCGGACGGCACGGCACATTGAGCGTCATCGTGATCGCAGCGGGCATCTTTGTCGTGCTGATGATCTTTGCCCGGGTCTGGCTCCGCCATTTCCGGCAGGGGCCCTGGGAATGGCTGTGGCGCACGCTCACGCGGCTCGAGCGGCAACCGCTGCGCCGTTAGACGAAGCCGTTCCCCAGCGCGCGTTCGACCCGCTCGACCATCGTCGCGCTGCCGCCCGGCAGGCGGTGCGCGAACAGCCGGCAGACATTGCGGCCCATGATCCGCGCGATGGTGCCATCGTCGAAACCCGCGCGGCGCAATGTGGCGGTCAGCACGGAAAGCTCGTTCGCCGCGATCTGCGTGGCGACCGATCCGTCGAAATCGGACCCCAGCGCCACATGCTCATTCGCCACGAGGCCGCGGCGGTCGGCCATCTCCATCACGTGATTCATCACGCGCGGGATGTTGTCCACGCCTTCGCCCACGGCATGCGCCCAGTATCCGACCCCGACAATGCCGCCGCTGTCGAGCAGCGCGCGCAGCGAATCGTCCGACAGGTTCCGGTCGGGGCGGCAGATGCCCTCGCAGACCGCGCGCACGCCGGTATGCGACACGACGAAGGGCTCGCGCAGCAGCGCCGCGGCATCGCGGATCGTTTCCTCAGACCCGTGCGCGAGGTCGATGACCATGCCGTAATCCTCGGCCGCCTGAAGCGCCGTGCGGCCGGCCGGGGTGAGGCCGTATCGCCGACAGCCCTCGGACGAGCCGCCAAGGGGGTTGTCGAAGCGGTGGACCGGCGCGAAAACCCGCAAGCCGCGCTCGAAAAGCGCCGAGATTTCGGCCGCGACAACGCCGGGGCTGGGATCGTACTGCCCGACCCAATGCCCGCCTTCGAGGCCGAGCATCCCGCCGATCACGGCCTCTCCGGCGGCGCGCGCCTCGATCAGGGCGAGCAATTCGGAGGCGTTGAGAACGGCGCGCAGGTCGGGCCCGACATAGGTTTCCGACCGCTGCACCGCCTCCCAGAAGAGATCCATCTGATAGAAGGCGCGCCCGCGCGTGCTGCGCACGGGGCGACCCTGCACGGCGGCAAGCCAGGCGGCATGGTTCGGATCCTCCGCGCGCAGGCAATCGCGCCACGGCAGGTTCACCGGACTGTGCGTGACCATTGCGAAGACCTGAAGCGCGGTATTTCCGGCGTGCAGGCGCGGCAGATCGGCATGGCCGTAGTCCGACCATGCGAGCAGGTCGCGATCCCATTTCAGGCAGTCGGCATGCAGATCGGCAATGAAGAGGGCGTTGTGAAGCGCCGTGTCCGCGGCGCCAGGTTGCGGCGCGTCGCGATCAAGCGCGAACCGGTTCAGGCTGCGATCCACCGCGGCCACGGCGGCCCCGCGCATTCCCAGTGCCGCGGCTGCGGCGCCGATCAGCCCGCCGGCAATAAGCAGGTTTCGACGTCTCATTGGTCAATGACATAGGACGGTTCTGCGGTTATTGAAGGGCTGCGGGCATGCGATGACCGTTTGTGCGCGCAAGATTGTTGTGCGGAACAGGCTGGACAGGCATGGGTCATACGGTCCGATTCTCTATTGGCGCCCTGGCTTTGATGGGCCTCTTTGCGGCCATGCCGGCCGTGTCGGGCACGCAGTTCGATGGACCGGACGTGTATGCAGAGGACTTTCCCCTGGACATCGAAACGCCGCCGGGGCCGAAGTTCGATCCGGTGCCGCCCGATGCCTTCGTGGAAAAACTGGTCGAGATCGCCCGCTGGATTGCCGCGCGGACCGATTATCCGCTGGGGATCGCGCCGCCTGCGATCGTCCTGGTCCCGCGGGCCACGCTCAACTACGTCTATTATTCGCAGATGGTCGGGGGGTATCAGGGGCAGACCTGCATCAATGCGATCTATCTGCCGCATGTGCTGATGCTGGCCGAGGACCTCAAGGACACGGATTGCAGCGATACGCTCGTCCACGAGATGGTGCATCATTTCCAATTCGTGACGGGGCGGGCCTTTCGCTGCACCGCCGAGGCCGAACGCGAAGCCTATGAGTTGCAAGCCGATTGGAGCCACGAAACCGGGGTCGGTCAGGCGCCCTCCTCGCTGTTCATGCGACGCCTGACCTGCGACAATCCCCATGAATGGGGGCTAAGGAAATGACGCGAATCGTCATGTCGCACGCGGCAGGGGCGGTTCCGGGGCCTTCGGTTACAGAAATCTTGAAACGAGCGTCGTGATGCTGCCAAACCTTCTCTTGCTTATCGTGATCGGCGCGGCGGCGGGCTATGCGGCCACCCGATTGATGCGGCTCGATGCCGACCTGCCCACGGCCATGGGCATCGGCGTCATCGGCGCTCTGCTGGGTGGGCTGGGTTTGCGGTTGCTGCTGACCGCCGGCGGCTGGATCGTGAGCTTTGTCCTGGCCTTTCTGGGCTCATTGGCCCTGATCTGGGTCTGGCAGAAGCTGACGCGCCGGAGATGAGCCCCCGGCGGTGGTTCTGCCGGTTTCGTCGCGCAGCCGGAAGCGTTGGATCTTGCCGGTCGCGGTCTTGGGCAGCGCGTCGGTGAAGATCACGCGGCGGGGGTATTTGTAGGGCGCAATCGTAGCCTTGACGTGATCCTGCAGGCGCTTGACCGTCT
>SLKW01000338.1 GCA_007134405.1 Paracoccaceae bacterium | reverse complement strand
GGGCCCGACGCGGCGGGAGCGAATGAGGCGAAGCCGGTCGAGTCGGTCTTCTTCCGTGGTGGGTGGGGTGAAGGGTGTGGGAGAAGAAAGCAAATCCCCGACCATTCCCAACCTCGCCTCATTCGACTCAAACTTTGCAGGAAAAGGGTTAACGGCAGATGAACAGGCGGTTTTCTTCTGTGAAGGGCGTGTCGTTTCGGTGCCCAAAAAGTATCCAGTCAGGCGTACGGACGGACCAGCTGACCGGTCGAAACGGGGGGCGCGCGTCAGGCCACCCCGCCGACGGTCAGCCCGCCAATCAGCAAGCTTGGCTGGCCGACGCCCACCGGCACCCATTGCCCGGCCTTGCCGCAGGTGCCCATGCCGGGATCGAGCGCCATGTCGTTGCCGATGCCGCGGATGTGCTGCAGCGCGGTCGGCCCGTCGCCGATCAGCGTCGCGCCCTTGACCGGCGCGCCGATCTGCCCGTTCTTCACGCGGTAGGCTTCGGTGCAGGAGAAGACGAACTTGCCGTTGGTGATGTCGACTTGGCCGCCGCCGAAGCCCACGGCGTAGATGCCGTCCTTCATCTCGGCCACGAGTGCGGCGGGGTGGGCATCACCGGCTTCCATAATCGTGTTCGTCATCCGGGGCATCGGCGCGTGGGCGTAGCTCTCGCGCCGCCCGTTGCCGGTCGCCTCCACCCCCATCAGCCGGGCGTTCTGCCGATCCTGCATGTAGCCCACAAGCATCCCGTCCTCGATCAGCACGGTGCGCGAACTGGCGGTGCCTTCGTCGTCGATCGAGATCGAGCCGCGACGGTCGGGCAGGGTGCCGTCGTCGACGACCGTGACGCCGGGGGCGGCGATGCGCTTGCCCATCAGGCCGGCGAAGGCCGAGGTTTCCTTGCGGTTGAAATCCCCCTCGAGCCCGTGGCCCACGGCCTCGTGCAGAAGGATGCCCGGCCAGCCGGGGCCGAGGACCACGTCCATCACGCCCGCTGGCGCCGGTTCCGCCTGCAGGTTGACGCCGGCGATGCGCAACGCCTCGCGCGCGACGCCCTGCCAATGCGCGGGTTCCAGAAGCCCGGCAAGACCTACCCTTCCGCCGCCGCCTGCGCTGCCGCTCTCGCGCCGGCCGTCCTTCTCGAGGATGACCGAGATGTTGAGCCGCACCATCGGTCGGGTATCGGAAAACACTCTGCCCTCGGGGCGCAGGATCACCACTTCCTGCAGCGAGGCCGCGAGCGATGCGGTGACTTGCACGACGCGCGGATCCTCGGCGCGCACGAAGTCATCGATCGCCCGCAGGGTCGCGATCTTGGTGGCAAAGGGCGCATCGAGGATCGGGTCGGCGTCGGTGTAGAGCCGCCGATTCGTCCCCACCGGCGGCTCGGCCATCTGGCCACCGCCGGCGCCGACCGCAAGCCGCGCCGTTTCGGCCGCGCGGCGCAGCGAGACCTCGTCCAGATGGGTCGAATGCGCGTATCCGATCACCGCGCCCCTAACCGCGCGCAGACCGAACCCCTCGGCCGCGTCGAACCCCGCCGAGCGGATGCGCCCGTCGTCCAGGACGAGCGATTCGGAGTGCCGCCGTTCAAGAAACAACTCTCCATCCTCGGCCCCGGCCACGGCGTGCCGAAGGATGGCGCGGGCGCGGTCCTCATCGAGCGCGGTCTCGAACGGGCGGAAGGGATGGGCCGCGGCGATGCGGGCTGGGGCGGTGACCATGGTGGTCCTTTCGGTGGCGGGGCGCGTGTCTTTGATCAGGATCAACACGCGCCGAGATGACGCATAGGCGGTCTTGTCCCGCCGATGCTAATATGGTTTTAGGATGAAGGGACTTCGCGACCAAGTGCAACACCCGATGTCAGGGCGGACGCGTGGCGCGATGCGAACGAGACGGCGGCCAGACCGCGGCGAAGAACGGGAACCGAAGATGACACTCATTCGCGATTTTGGGCGCCTTGGAGCGGGAATTTCGACCGGGGCGTTGGCCTTGGCGGCCGCGGGGACGGCGCTGGCGCAGGACCTGCCGTTCCGGGGCGAACCGATTCCCGGCGGCACTTCGCTGCAGACGCCGGCGACCTCGCTCAAGGCCGAGGTTGTCTGGCTCGACAACATGCTCTTGTGGATCATCGTTCCGGTCTCGATCCTGGTGATGGGGCTGCTGTTGTGGGTGATCGTGTTCCACAACAGCCGTTTCAACCCGGTCCCGGCGCGGTTCACGCACAATTCGCCGCTTGAAGTGGCATGGACCGTGGTGCCGATCCTGATCCTGGTGTTCATCGGGTCGTTTTCGGTGCCCGCCCTTTTCCGGCAGCAGATCATGCCCGAGCCCGAGGTCACCATCAAGGTCACTGGCTACCAGTGGCATTGGGGCTACGAATACGTCGACCATGACGTCGAGTTCCTCAGCTTCATGCTGGAGCGCGAGGAACTGGCCGAGCATGGTTACGAGGACCGCCATTATCTTCTGGCGACCGACACCGCCGTCGTCGTTCCGGTGGGCCGCGATGTCGTGATGCAGGTGACCGCCGCCGATGTGATCCATTCCTGGACCATCCCTGCCTTCGGCGTGAAGCAGGACGGCGTGCCCGGGCGTCTGGCCGAGTTGTGGTTCAATGTCGACGAAGAGGGCGTCTTTTTCGGCCAGTGCTCGGAACTCTGCGGCCAGGCGCATGCCTACATGCCGATCACGGTCCACGCTGTCAGCGAAGCTGACTACATCGCCTGGCTCGAAGAACAGGGCGCGTCGAACCTGGCCGCTGCGCCTGGATATGCCGAGCATCGTCAAATCGCCGCAAGCGAATGAGCCGGCCGTCCGCGCGGCGGGGTAAGCCCCTCGCTGCGCCTGGCAAGAGGATCCCATGAGCGACATCCGCGCCGACATCACCCAAGACACCCAACCGGCCGAGGCTGGATTCGGTGACTATGTGCGCTTGCTGAAGCCGCGGGTAATGTCGCTTGTGGTCTTCACGGCGCTGGTGGGGCTCTTGGTGGCGCCGAACGCGCTGCACCCGATCGAGTCGCTGGCCGCGATCATCTTCATTGCACTGGGCGCGGGTGCTGCAGGCGCGCTCAACATGTGGTGGGACGCCGATATTGACCGCCAGATGCGCCGCACCGCGCGCCGCCCGGTGCCCTCGGGCACCGTAGAGGCCGGCGAGGCGCTGGGGCTGGGGCTTGGTTTGTCGCTCATTTCGGTCGCCATGCTGGGCCTGGCGGCGAATTGGCTCGCAGCCGGTCTTCTGGCCTTCACGATCTTCTTCTACGCCGTCGTCTACACGATGTGGCTCAAGCGCGCGACGCCGCAGAACATCGTCATCGGCGGCGCTGCTGGGGCTTTTCCGCCGATGATCGGCTGGGTGGTTGCCACCGGACATGTCGGGATCGAGGCGGTTCTGATGTTCGCGCTGATCTTCATGTGGACGCCGCCGCATTTCTGGGCGCTCGCGCTCTTCATGAACGACGATTACACGCGCGCGCGC
>SLKW01000392.1 GCA_007134405.1 Paracoccaceae bacterium | reverse complement strand
CATAATCCTCGACAAAAGACGCAGCCTCGTCCTGGGTCAGACGCGCAAGGAAGGGCCGCATGGCCGTGCTTTCAGTGAAGGCGCGCACCGGATGGCCTTCGGGTGTCGGGTCAAGGCGCTGAACGTACTCCGTCTCCCAACCCTCGACATGGCCCAACGGGGCGAGCATGGAAACATAGTCGCGGGCCGGGCACACCGGGGCAACATGGCCTTCTGCCGGAAAACGGTCGGGAAACCGGCGCGCCGCGACCTCGCGGAGGAGCGCGTGCGACGGGGCGTGAAAATTGCCCGGCATCTGCACCGCGAGCACGCCACCGGGCACATGGTCGTCGGCAAGGCGCGGCAGAAGCCGCTCGTGATCGCCCAGCCAGTGGAGCGCCGCGTTCGAGAAGACCAGCGCGACCGGTGTCTGCGGTCGCCACGTCCCGATATCGCCGCGTACCAGCGCATCGTAGGCGCCGGTGGCTTCTGCGCGCGCCAGCATTGCCGCGCTCGCGTCCAATCCGATGATTTGCGCCCGAGGGAACCGCGCCCTCAGCGCGGGCCCCGCCGCGCCGGCGCCGCAGCCCAGATCGACGACTGCGCCTTCGGGCAGGCCGGGCACTCGCGCCAGCAGATCGAGCGCCGGCCGCAAACGCAAATCCCGGAACCGTTCATAGGTTCCGGGATCCCAATCCTTGGCTGCGCTCTCGGTGGCGCGGTCGCTCATCCGCTGGGTTCAGGCTCCAACCCGCCTTCGTCGCCACGCGGCTTGCGCGGCCGCGTCTTCGGGATCGAGGCCACCGAGGGCAGCCCGCCCGAGGGCTCCTGCTCGTCATCGTCGTCGCGGCCCAGCGGTTCGCCGCGGATCACGCGGCCGATCTCGGGGCCGGTCAGCGTCTCGTATTCCAGAAGGCCCTGCGCCAGACGCTCCAGTTCGTCGCGGTGCTCGGTCAGGATCTTCTTGGCGGTCTCGTAGCCCTCGTCGACGATGCGCTTCACTTCCTCGTCGATCTTCTTCTGGCTTTCCGGCGAGATGCTCGACGGTCCCTGATAGGCGCCGAGGAAGCTCTGCTGTTCGTTGGCGTAGTCGATATGGCCAAGCTCGCTCGAGAAGCCGAACTGCGTGACCATCGCCCGGGCGATCCGGCTGACCTGCTGGATGTCCGATGCCGCGCCCGAGGTGACGTTCTCGTGCCCGAAGACCAACTCCTCGGCCACGCGCCCGCCCATCGCCATGGCGATCTTGGACTTGTACTTGGTATAGGTCACCGAAAGCTGGTCGCGCTCGGGCAGGGACAGAACTAGTCCCAGCGCCCGGCCGCGCGGGATGATCGTCGCCTTGTGGATCGGGTCGTGTTGCGGCACGTGAAGGCCGACAACGGCGTGGCCCGCCTCGTGATAGGCGGTGAGCTTTTTCTCTTCCTCGTTCATGACCATCGAGCGTCGCTCGGCGCCCATCATGACCTTGTCCTTGGCGTTCTCGAAATCGTCCATGGTGACAAAGCGGCGGTTGTTGCGCGCCGCCATCAGGGCGGCCTCGTTTACCAGGTTCGCGAGGTCCGCGCCCGAGAAGCCGGGCGTGCCGCGGGCGATGATGCGCAGGTCCACGTTCGCGGCCAGCGGCACCTTGCGGGCATGGACGCCGAGGATCTTCTCGCGCCCCTTGATGTCCGGGTTCGGCACCTGCACCTGGCGGTCGAAGCGGCCGGGACGCAGGAGCGCGGGGTCGAGCACGTCGGGGCGGTTGGTGGCGGCGATGATGATGATGCCTTCGTTGGCCTCGAACCCGTCCATCTCGACCAGAAGCTGGTTCAGCGTCTGCTCTCTCTCGTCATTGCCGCCGCCATAGCCGACGCCGCGCGACCGGCCGACGGCGTCGATCTCGTCGATGAAGACGATGCAGGGGGCGTTCTTCTTGGCCTGTTCGAACATGTCGCGCACGCGGCTGGCGCCGACGCCCACGAACATCTCGACGAAATCCGAACCCGAGATGGTGAAGAAGGGCACCCCCGCCTCGCCGGCGATGGCGCGGGCGAGCAGCGTCTTACCGGTGCCCGGCGGGCCGACCAACAGCGCGCCCTTGGGGATCTTGCCGCCGAGCCGGCTGAACTTCTGCGGATTGCGCAGGAACTCGACGATCTCTTCCAGCTCGTCCTTCGCCTCGTCGATGCCGGCGACATCGTCGAAGGTCACGCGGCCGTGCTTTTCGGTCAGAAGCTTCGCCTTGGACTTACCGAAGCCCATCGCCCCGCCGCGTCCGCCGCCCTGCATCCGGTTCATGAAGAAGATCCAGATCGCGATCAGAAGCAGGAAGGGCAACCAGACGGTCAGAGCCGAAAGAATTCCCGAACGCTGCTGCGGGCGCGCTTCGACTTCGACATTCTGCGCCAGCAGCCGATCCGTCGGGTTCTCGCCATCTGGGCGCACGGTCGTGTAGACCTGCCCTTGCCGGTCGGTCACGCGCAGGTTCTCGCCATCGATCACGACGCGGCTCACATCTCCGGCATCGACGCGCTGCATGAACTCGGAGTAAGAGAGCGATCGGCCCGTCTGCTGGTTCTGTCCATTGCTGAACAGACTGAACAGAACGATCATCATGAAGAAAAGGACGATCCAGAAGGCGAAGTTCTTAGCGTTGCCCACCCAGGCTCTCCCACGCTTGCGGCCCCGTGGCCAATCAGACCGTCAAAATAGTCATCCGGGGGGGTTATTCAATGCGAATCGTGTCGGTCGCGCCGGGGGCGGCAGCAGGTCGCACGTCGAAGGCCCAGCCCGCGGGCCAAAACGCCAGCGGCGCGGCTAACAGGCGCGGGCCGCGCCAGATGGCGGGCAGCGATTCAAGCGCCGCCTGCGGCAGGCCCATTTCACGCCAATGCGGGTGTGCGCCATCGGCTGCTTGCCGGCTCAGAAGACGCAGACCGTCCGGGCCGAGCGCGGCGATCTCGGCTTCCTCCGCGCTCGGTGGCGCAAGCGCGCGCCAGCGGTGATCCCAGCAGGCGTCGGCGGGCACCCGAAGCCCCTCGACGGCGCGGTACTCGCGGAAGATCCGCAGACGTGCGCCCTCGGGCCGCAGCCGCGCCCCGGCGAGCGTGGCGCCCGCACCCCGCGCAGCGGCGATCCAGCGCTGCAGCGCGGCCAGTCGCGGGCGATGCGGGGCCCCGGTCACCGCCATCAGGAGCTGCGCGAAGACCCGATCCCGGACCTCGGGCAGAAGGTGCAAGGCGGCCCGGTCCACCAACACCGTTCCCCGGTCGTCGCTTGCGTGGTCGGCGAGCGCGCGTGCTGTCTCCGCCTCGAGCGCGTCGCGCGCGCGCTGCATCCGAGACGCGGTGGCGGCCAGCCCGGCGGCGTCGATTCCCAGGGGCGCCAGCGCGGCCAGCGCCCGGCGCGCCCGCACGCGATGATACCGCGGATCAAGGTTCGAGGCATCCTCGGCCCAGTCGATCCCCCTGGCCTCGAGGGCGGCGCGCAAGGTGGCGCGGGAAACCT
>SLKW01000405.1 GCA_007134405.1 Paracoccaceae bacterium | reverse complement strand
TCTCCCCAACGATCCAAGCAACAAAGCACCGCGGGGTGGAGCAGCCCGGTAGCTCGTCAGGCTCATAACCTGAAGGTCGTAGGTTCAAATCCTACCCCCGCAACCACTCCCAGCGAACACTCCGACAAATCGAAGTCATGCCAGTTATGGCTGGGAGCGGATGCCCGTAGCATCCGCGCCAGATTTCCTTGAAGATCGAGTGTATGGCCGCCTTCAGGCCGCTCCTGGACCACGATCTTATCGACGAGGTCTTTTATGACATCGATCGCTCGCAGGATCATGTCCGGGTCGCCGAGGATCGTCTCGAGATCCCGAACGAGCGCGGCATAGCGGCGGTCGAGGTCATCCGGCAGTTCGAGCGGAGGCCGCTGCATCCGTTCCAGGCGCGCGGCGACTTCTGCCTTCTGCTCTTCGGCTTTCCCGAGTTCCGACAGAAGGGCAGGGCTGTTCAGTCCGCCCATGATCGCGGCTGTCGCATTCCCGATCTGCTTTTCCAGCTTCTTGAGGCTCCGCTCCAGCATTTCCTTCTGGACGTCGGTGCCCTTGGAGGACTCGCGGAGCGTCTTCGCATAGTCATCGCGAAACACTGCCAGCGCGGCGGGTCGCATCATGTCCTTCTTTAAGCCAGCGAAGACCGCGGCCTCGGCGGCGTCCCTGCGGAGTCCCGCCATGCCGGCGCAAGAACTCGGGCCCTCTTCCTTTTCCGTCTGGCAGTAATAGTGCTGTCTCCCCTTGGCCCCTGCGATTGTGAGTATGCCGCCGCAGTTCGCGCAATGCAGCAGGCCGGACAGAATATACTTACGCCGACGTGATTGGGCTCGCTTCGGCTTGTCGCCCGAGTGAGTTGCCGCCGCGCTGACGAGGCTCAGCTGGCGCCGCTTTACCCGATCCCAGAGATTGTCGTCGACAATGCGCAGGTGAGGTACATCCGCGAACACCCATTCACTCGCCGACCGGAGGCGCGACACACGTTTCTGCGTCGTCGGGTGCAGACGGTACTGGAGCCGGTTCCAGACCCTGATGCCAATGTAGAGCTCGTTGTTGAGAATACCGGTGTGGCGTTGACCATTCCCGCTTATGGTATTCTGACGCCATGCTCCACCCGAGGGCCCGGGAACGCCTTCAGCGTTGAGCGCCGTCGCGATTTGCCGGGGCGTCTTTCCATCGGCGTATTCGGTCATGATCCGGCGCACGATTTCAGCCCTGCTGTCGACAATGCAGAGTTCGCCCGGAATACGATCGCCGCGCTCGTTGCGACCAAGCTCATAGCCGTAGGACCGGCCGCCGGCGCTCTTGCCCTTTTCTACATTACCGCTCAGGCCGCGATGGGCCTGCAATGCGACAGCCCTTCGCATCTCCGCACTCATGAAGGTCTTGAACATGAGCTGTATGGGCGAGACCTTCCCTTCTTGGATGGTCCAGAACTCGACCTCGTAGTAGGTGAGAATTTTATCGAGCTGAGCGCTGTGCTCGGCGTCACGGACCACGCGGTCGATGTTCTCGGCGACGATCAGGTCGACCTCGCCATTCTCGATGCCGCGGACCAGCCCCTGGTAGCCCGGGCGCTGATCGGTGAAACCGGTTACCTCTGCGTCGCTCAGCACGTTCGCGATCGGCCAGCCGTTCTTCGCGCATAAACGGCGGCACTCGGCAATTTGGTCGTCGAGGCTTTTCTGGGTCTGCTTGTCCGTCGAGTAGCGGGCATAGACCCAGGTACGGGGCTGGGGTGTCTTCGTCATGATGCGTTCTCTTCGGGCTGACGGTTGTAGTTGGCGGCGGCGGCGGCAGCGTGTGCCGAAGCGCTGTGACGAGCGAGCAATCGTGCGAGGGCCAACACGGCAGTTTCGTAGTGCGCCTCATGGCCGCCGTTGTCGTTGGCGGCCGTTTCACTGGTAAAGATGTAAACCGATCTCACGTGGTTTTCCTCGTTTTCCGGCCGCGCGCCGGTAGCGATGAGCAGCCCCTTTGCCCTCATGCGGAGGAAGTGCGGTCGCCCGGACAGACGCGGCCGCATTTTCTCGAAGGGGTGCGAACCCCCCCGTAGCTCAATGGCCGAGCGCTTGCGGACCCGAGCAAAATGCTCGGGCCCGCCATGGTGATCAGTAGGTTAGCCCGTTCTCGAGGTCGGTGATGCGCGCGCCGTACCAACGCACAGCCGCATGCAGGTCGCGAGGGCCGTCGCGGGAGCGAGCGATATTTTCGATGTCACGGAAGGGGATCTCTTCGAGCGCCTTTCGAATCTCCTTAAGCGCGTCATCGATCGGCCGCGTCTCCGAGTTCGATCCAGCCATCAATCTTTCGATTTCGAGGATGGCATTGGCGGCGTCTAATTCGCCGACCGTTTCCAGAAGCGTTCTCAGCGCGTCCGCTTCTCGGGCGAGAAAGCGCCTGACGGCGCAGGTGCCCGCCTCCGCAACTTCGTTGGGGGTGGGGGCGAGTGCGATGATGTTGCTCATGATGCGTCTCCGTGGCGACAGCCCGCGGCGATGGCCGCGCGTACTACTGGCGCCGTCAAGCGCTGCCGGGAGGAGAGGGGCCCGGCAGCGTGAACCGTGGCGCAGAATTACGCCGCGGCTCGGGATCGCGAGGCCGGCGGCTGATCCGTGTCCGCCTGTTGGATGGCTTCGCGATACTGATCGGTCAGGAGGCAAAGCTCCTCGACGATCGGTGATGCCGGATCGAGCTGCGCGAAGAACCCGCTTTCGTCGCGATCCGGCTCGTGGACGTTCTCGAGCGCGAGAATGTCCAGGAGATCGTGCATCCTTCGTCGACACCGCGTCGAGATCGGGTTGTTGCGCGCGAGTTCGTCGGCGATATCAATCACCAGGCGCCCGCCTCGACGGCCGGCGAGTAGCGAGGCGGCGTTGAACAACGCCTCCTGATGCGCGCACACGAACTCGCGGAGCGACGTTGCGCCATCATCGATATGCGATAGTTTCCGTCCAAAGGCGGCGATTTGGTCGAACATGGCTGTCTCCGGTTGAGGGTCGGCTCTCAGGCCGGGTCAATGTCGTGTCTCGTCCTCTTCCGGTTCTCATTCCGCCTGACGGGTGCCTGTGCGATCCGGCTCTCGCGAGAAAGAGCCGGATTGCGCCAGGCGACCAACGGCGCACCCTTTCGTAACTTATTGCCAGCAACCGCCCGGTGACTCGTTGCATGCTTCGTCCCGGGGCGCTTCCGAGAGCCCAGCATTGCAGGTCCGATAGAGGCAAGGGATGCAGGGATTTCCCAAACTCGACCCGATTGGCGTCGCCGGTGGTGCGCCGCCGCGAGCCGGAGCGCCCAGCATGGCGACGCATCCGCGTGTCCCGCCTGCAATGCCGCGTCCGCACCATCGTGTTTTCTCCCGTGAAATGTTTCGAAGAGAAGATTGGCCAGTTCACTGAAAGGCGAAACGAAAGTCCCGGAGAATTTTATATTCCATGCTTTGGGTTCCCGAGCGCTCACCGGATTTGAAGGGTGTGCGTGTCAGG